>CAUABB010000001.1 GCA_958427155.1 uncultured Oscillospiraceae bacterium
CGTGGACTTGGTATTGGGAAGGCGTTATTTCAGGCAGTAGCTGCCGAAGCTGAGCGGCGAGGATGTCAACGAATGGAATGGACCTGCCTCGACTGGAACACTCCATCTATTGAATTTTACCGTCGTATGGGCGCCATTTCTATGGATGAATGGACCACCTACCGCCTTGCAGGAAAAGCAATTGGGGAAGCGGTAAAAAAATAAAACGCTGTAAAGCGAACAAAAAAGGAAGGGAAAACTGATGCAGGAAACTATATGGGCTCTAGTGCCCGCAGTAATTGCAATTGTCCTGGCATTACTCACAAAAGAGGTTTACGTTTCATTATTAATCGGTATTCTATCCGGCGCCCTATTCTTTACAAATTTTCATCCCCTTGACGCACTTGAAACCACCTTTCAAATTATGAGTGAAAAGGTGGGAGACAACACCAACATTATCATCTTCCTGGTTTTACTGGGAATGATTGTGGCTTTGATGAGCAAATCTGGCGCTTCACGCGCTTATGGAAACTGGGCCTCAAAAAGTATTAAATCAAAGAGGGGGGCTCTTGCCGCCACATCAGGACTAGGGGCTCTGATTTTTGTAGATGATTATTTTAACTGTCTCACAGTTGGAACAGTTATGAGCCCAGTTACTGACCAACACCGGATTTCCCGCGCAAAACTCGCCTATATCATTGACGCGACCGCTGCGCCGATCTGTATCATCGCTCCTATTTCAAGCTGGGCAGCAGCGGTTGGTTCCAGCTTGCCGGAAGGCTCTCAAATTGACGGTTTTAACTTGTTTTTGCAGACGATCCCTTTTAACCTTTATGCTCTGCTTACTATTTTGATGGTTGTTTTTCTCATCATTTTCAATTTTGATTTTGGTGCGATGAAACGTTACAATGACACACACCAGGGCGACGAAGAATTTAATGTTTCATCTACGTCCGCAAACGATTCTTCTAGGAAAGGAAAAGTATTTGATCTGGTGATTCCAATCCTTACTCTAATTGTCTTGTGTATTGCGGCAATGCTCTACACAGGTGGCATCTTAGAAGGGGCTAACATTATTGATGCGTTCGCCAACTGCAACTCTTCCCTTTCTCTGGTTTTTGGTTCTTTTTTCACTATCATCGTCATTTTCTTTCTTTATATTCCACGCAAAGTGGTCACTTTTACCGAATTTGCAGCAAGTCTAGTGGAAGGGTTTAAGGCAATGGTTCCCGCTATTCTGATTTTAACTTTTGCCTGGACGCTGAGCGGGATTTGCGGGGAAAGCTATTTAAACGCCGGGGGATTTGTTGCTAACTTTGTCCGTGAAACATCTCTTGCAACCACAATTCTTCCAGCAGCGTTTTTCTTGATTTCTCTCGGACTCGCATTCGCTACGGGAACGTCATGGGGAACTTTCGCTATCCTAATTCCAATTGCAATCGCTATTTTTGGTGGAGTGGAATCACAGCTTCTTATCATCACCGTTTCTTCTATCCTGGCAGGCGCCGTCTGCGGAGATCACATCTCCCCTATTTCAGACACCACCATTCTCTCTTCAACCGGAGCAAACTGCAATCACATGGATCATGTTTCCACACAGCTTCCTTATGCTCTTCTTGTCGCCAGCTGCTGTTTAATCGGGTACCTGATAGCAGGTTTCACCTCAAACGGATGGCTCTCTCTCGGGGTCAGTGCTGTTTTATTGATAGTTATACTTCTTTTCTTCTACCAGCATTCTAAAAAAGCAAAAATTATATCTAAATAAACTAGGTGGTAAATTTACAAAAAGAGGCATTTCAATCTTGAAATGCCTCTTTTTATTTAGCTACAGCACACATAGTTTTTGAACCGTCTTCCAAAGGAACGCCACATACATCTCCAAACAGACTTACACTGTCGAAGCCAGCAGTCTGCAACTCCCTCAAAAGCATTTCTGACGTATAGCATTGATTCCAAATATGATAACAGCGGCATTCTTCCTCGGTAATAACCACATACTGTTCCAGATAATTAAGCGTATCCGGATAATGAAACACTCGATGAACACAAGCGTATGGCCGCGGGCTCCAAAACCCCTGTTTCTCATATTCAATGCTCTGACTTTCAGGAAGCTCCTCCAAAAACAGATCCGTCCATACATCAAAGATAAAAAGGCCTTCCGGCTTCAGCGCCTTCTTAATTTTACGCAACAACTCCAAGCGTCTGTCCGGGGGGATAACTCCAAGGTCACAATAGATCAACACTGCCAAATCAAACTCATTTTCAAAATCGAGGTCAAGATAATTCTGGCAGTAGTAATTAATTTTTCGCTCCCCCACATGCTGTTTCGCATATTCGATCGAACGGCGGGAAAGATCGATTCCGGTAACTTTAAATCCCTGATCAGCAAAAATATTGGCGTAAAGGCCCGGGCCGCAGCCAAGGTCAAGTAACCTTGCTTCTCGCCCCGCCTCCACAAACTGCGAAATCCATTTTGCAGATCTTCGAATAAAGGCGTGATTGCGGGAAGCGGCATCAATTTCAGGATCAAGGTGTGCCTTTAGCATTTGTTCCGATATATACTCGTCATCCCAAAAACGCTGAACTCCTGGGGTGTAAATATCCGGTTTCTTCCTCAAAGCATCTAATAATGTACGGTACATTATGATCCCTTTCCAGTAATTTTAAGATTAAAACCACTTGTTTTTCTTAAAATAAATAATTTCCACAATAACCAGAAGAACACTGACAGTAATGACAACCGGATATCCCCATTCCCATCCATATTCTGGCATTCGGAGATTCATCCCATACCAGCCTGCAATTAATGTCAGTGGCAGAAAAATAGAAGTAATCACTGTAAAAAATTTCATCACACGGTTCAAACTGATATCAACCTGAGCCTGGTAAGCATCTCGTATTTCAGTCACATATTCCTGAAGGCGCCCAACACGATCATAAAGACGATCAATTTTATTTGCATATATTTTAACATATTTAAGTGCTGTTCCATCTAACAGACCATTTTCATTTTCTGAAAAGTCTTCCAGCAAATCAAAAGTCTGTTCATAGATTTGGCGCAGCCGCATCAAATGTTTGCGAAAATGAATAATTGATTTTACATAATCTGTTTTTTCTTTTCCCGTTATAATTTTATCCTCCAGCTCCGATATGCATCCTTCCAGATATTCCAAATATTCCACATCTCGATTCCCTTGGCTCTCAAACAGTCGAACAATTACTTTCCCCAGTGTCCAAAAAATATTTTTTTCCTTTGCAAAAGAATCTATCAGTGATTTAACCCATCCATCTTCTTGACAAACCACTTGAAGCCAGCCTGGGCCAAACAGCATGTACACCCGGTCCAAGCGAAGTTTATGATGTGGAAAAGCAACCTTGCCAAAACAGATTAAGTCGACTCCCTCACGACTTTCAAAACGGATCGCCTGATTTTCAAATGCACTTTCCACAAGAGCGCGGGCCGCGTTACCTTCTATTAATTCAAGGGGTTCCTGCATATGATTGACCGCAATATAACTGTCCTGCCGGTTATACATCTCTTGTTTGGTACAGGGCATCAAAATTCCGGCTCGAATCCGGTAAAACATTTTCGACTCCTCACTTTTAAAATATCCCATCTGCTACTTATATTCAAAACACCCCCTGTCATTTACATGACGGGAGGCATTAACTGTTTTTCATAATCACCATCTGTACACCTTCGCTTGTATGTTCACAAGCGTCGCAACATTTTTCCATATGATCAAAAATTGCCGTCCAGGCATAAATTTCAGTCGGAGAATAGACGGAAGTATAAAGACTGCGAATTGCTTTGGTATAAAGCTGATCTCCCTCTCCTTCAAGGCGATTAACCTCTACAATACAAGTTTGTATCTCAGAAGACTTTTTATAATGCTCGAACTCCTCCATCAACTTGCAAAGTTCGTCACAACAGGCAACAATCAGGTCGGCGAACTTAAAAGCATCCGGCCGGATAAGTTGAATATTAAACATATAAAGACGAAGCAGTACGTCCTCAACCGAATCGGTAATATTGTCAATCTCCTGCCCTAAAGCAATAATATCTTCCCGGTCAATTGGCGTAATAAATTCCTTCACTAAAAGATCCGCTATTTCATGTTTGGCCTGATCAGCGGCATGTTCAATACTGTGCATATAGTCCATTCTTTCAGGAAGTTTTTGTATGTCATACTCATGAAGAATTTCTCGAAGTGTCTGTGCAGCCTTTGCCGAATACTCAACGAGCTCTTTCAGCATTTGATAATAATTATGCTGCTTTTTTCCCATACTCAGGTTCCATCCTTTTCCTTAAAATACCGCAATAAATAATTTTGCCATTAAAAAGCCAATCACTCCACACCCCGGGAAAGTCAACACCCACGCGAGTACCATCTCACGAACTACGCCCCAGTTAACGCTGCTCATCCGCCGCGCCGCGCCAACTCCCATAATTGCCGTTGTCTTTGTATGGGTCGTACTAACCGGCAGGCCCGAAATTGATGAGATCAACAGGCAAACAGAACCGGCAAGGTCAGCAGAAAAGCCCTGATATTTCTCCAGTTTAACCATGTCCATTCCTACCGACTTGATAATCCGATACCCACCAATACTGGTACCAAGCGCCATGACAGCACTGCATAAAACCATTAACCAAATAGGAATAGAAAAACTGGTAACATCAGCCTTTCCCTGCGCTAAGAAAACTCCGAGCAAAAAAACTCCCATAAACTTCTGCCCATCCTGCGCACCGTGCATAAATGCCATTGCTCCCCCGCTTGCAATCTGTGCCCAGCGAAAAAATGGAGCGGTTTTTCTTCGGTCGGCACGCCGAAAAGTGAATTCTGTCAGCTTTGCAGAAAGCCATCCGAAACCAAATCCGAGCAAGGTAGAAAGAAGAAGGCCATAAATCACCTTTACCCACTCGCCACCATTAATACCTCCAAAACCATTCTGAAGCGCAATTGCAGCACCGGAAAGACCAGCAATTAAAGCATGGCTTTCACTGGTCGGAATACCGAAATACCAAGCCGCAACCGCCCAAGCGACAATCGCAAACATAGCGGCACACAGCGCCACCAAAGACTGATGGCTTTCCCCATGGAAGTCAACCATGTTATAAATCGTCTCCGCCACTGTAGCGTTAATCGCCGTCATTACAAAGACCCCGGCGAAATTCATTACCGCTGCCATAATAATAGCCGCACGGACGCCCATACTTCTGGTTGAAACACAGGTAGCAATTGCGTTTGGAGCATCCGTCCAACCATTTACCAGTATGACACCCAACGTCAGCAAAACGGTAACGGAAAGAATTGGATTGGTTAAAAGCTGAGACAGAAAATCTCCCAATGAAATTGACATAAACTGCCCTCATACAACGATATTTTGATGATACGGTTTCATTATACTATGGTTCGCAAAAAATTCAATATCTAAAAACACATTATTTCTGACGCTCTTTTGGATAAACTGGCGCAGGAACTGCAAATTCAGGCAGATGAAACAGCTTTCTTGTCACAACAAAATAGCCAATCACCAAAAGAACCATGGCACTGATCCATGCCATTGAATTAGCAAGGCAAGCGCCGGTAAACCCCCAAGCAGCTGTTAAAACAATTGCTGCAAAAATACGGACAATCAATTCTAAAGCCCCGGAAAGGGTTGGAATAAAACTTCTTCCAAGCCCCTGGATGGTATTTCGAACGACAAATAAAATAGCGAGAAAAACATAACAAATTCCATTAATTGTCAACATAATTTGAGCCATTGAGATAACTTCCGGCGCGCTTTCCCCAACAAAAGCCATAATAAGATATTTTCCTGCACAAATATTGACAACACCAAGCGCAATACTGATAGCGCCTGCAATTAGGCAACACTGACGAACTCCCGTTTTAATTCGTCCAACCAAATTGGCACCAAAATTTTGAGCTGTATAGGTTGCCATTGCAATTCCAAAAGACATGCTTGGCATTGTCATCAGATTATCAATTTTAGAAGCAGCTGTATAAGCTGTAACTGCGGTAGTTCCTAAAGTATTCAACGCCACCTGAACAGTAATTGTTCCAATCGCAATAATAGAAGACTGAAATCCCATTGGAATTGCCAGCTTTAAATGCAGAAACACCTGTTCTTTATTCTGGCGCCAATCTTCACGGCGAATATGTAGAATGGGAAATCGCTTCATAATATAAACCAAACAGAGAAGCCCTGAAACCGCCTGTGAAATAACAGTTGCAAAAGCGGCACCAGCAACCCCCATTGAACAAGCAAGAATAAACACAAAGTCAAGTACAATATTGAGCAGGCTAGCAACAACTAAAAAAATAAGTGGAGTTCGGCTATCTCCAAGAGCGCGCAGAACATTAGAAAGAAAGTTAAACAAAACCGAAGCTGCGATTCCGGCGTAAATAATCACGATATAACTGTAAGCATCGTCAATGATCTTAGATGGTGTCTGCATCAATATCAAAACCGGACGAGCCAAAAGAACACTGACAGCTGTCAAAACAACTGTTACCCCAATCGCAATGATGATACCTGTGGCGAAGCCTTTTCGGACCCCCTCTTCATCTCCGGCTCCAAACCGTTGTGCCACTACAATTGCAAGTCCAGAAGTCATTCCTTGAGCAAAACCAATAATGAAAAACATAATACTTCCTGTACATCCGACCGCCGCAAGTGCGTCTGCGCCAATCGTCCGCCCAACAATTAAAGTATCTGCCATATTATAAAGCTGCTGAAAAATATTACCGAGTAACAACGGCAGCGTAAACAACACAATCAGCTTCGCGGGTTTTCCCTGGGTTAAATCCTTCGTCATACACTTTACTCCTATTCAAGAATCATTGCTGTTATTCAATCATCAAATAATATATTAACACCTAACTCCCTTACGCCGTCAAGAGCTTTTTATAATTTCGGTATATCTTACAGTTTCTTTTTCATTTCTATCTTACATTTTGTTTTTCAGTAATATAAAAAGGCTTTTAAAATTTTTCATCTTAATCTCTCTATTATTCTTCTGCTTATTTTAAAAGCAAAAGGCCGCGCAACTGCGCGGCCTTTTTTAAACAACAATTATTCAAAGCTGATAATATCAAGCCAGGACATCAAGAACTCTGCCTCGCCATCAATATTTCTGGAAAGCTGAACAGCCGCAACCACTGGAAGCCACTGCTGAATATATTGTTTTGCAACATCAGTTTTAATGCAAACTTTTTTCAGATAGCTTTCGGCCAAATCTTTCTGCCCATTCATCATAAAATAAAGGTATGTTCTGGCTGTATCAGAACTTCCGTTCCCCTGAACTGCATGAGACCAGTCAATAATATAAGGAGTTCCATCATCGGTAATAATGATATTGCTGGGGACCAGATCACCGTGGCAAACTTTGTTATGCTTCGGAGCAGCATCCAGCCGGCTATGGAGCTCATAACGAACTGACGGATCAATCTTCAAGCTGGAAATCGCATTATGCATTTTCTCACGGAGACGATTCAAATGTGCTGCACGTTTGCTGTGAATTTCCATTTGAATGTCAACCAGTTGATCAACATATTTATCAATATTTTGTGGGTCTTCCTCAATCATCTGCTCAAGGGTTTTCCCTTTAATATACTCCATTACAATAGCCCATTTGCCATCCATCTGGCAAACTTCCAACACTTTAGGAACATTTAAACCAGTTTCCTGAACACGAACCTGGTTAAGTGCCTCATTAAAAACGTTAGAAGCAGGGAATGTTTCATCAAAAGTTTTGTATACTTTAGTTCCATCCGTATACACAACTTTATGGGGACGAGTAAAAATAACCTGCAAATTATCCATGAGAGAATCTCCTTTCCACGCACCGCACTCATGCGGATTTCATCTACTGCTATTATAACAGAATCCTATTTTATTTTCCATAGATTTTGTAATTGTTTCACAAATATTTTATAAGAAACTGCTTATCCCTCTCCGTTTATATTTCAAAATAGAGTATTCCGAAAAAAGCGGCGGAGGATTCATGTCTCCGCCGCCCAACGGACGGTTTTATTTACCGTAATAGCATTTAAGGTACATCTCTTTGATCTCGCTCATCAGCGGATAACGGGGATTTGCACCAGTGCACTGGTCGTCAAATGCATTTTCAACCATTTCGTCCAAAGTTGCAAGGAATGTTTTCTCATCAATTCCGTAATCTTTAATGGTCTTCTTAATGCCGACCTTAGCTTTCAATTCCTCAATCCCTTTAATGAATTTTTCAAGGGTATCCTGATCGTCCTTGCCGACAAAACCACAGAAGCGAGCGCACTCAGCATAACGAGCCAGGCAATGAGGATACTGATACTGCGGGAAGGTTCCCATCTTAGTCGGAACTTCAGCAGCGTTAAAGCGCATAACCTCTGTAATCAACAAGGCATTGGCAACACCATGCGGCAGATGATGATAAGCGCCGAGCTTATGGGCCATAGAGTGGCAAACTCCCAAGAAAGCGTTCGCAAACGCCATACCAGCCATCGTAGAAGCATCCGCCATTTTCTCACGGGCAATCGGATCATTCGCGCCGTTTTCATAAGCGCTAGGCAGGTACTCAAAAATATTTTTCATTGCCTTGAGCGCCAAACCGTCAGTATAATCGGTTGCCATAATAGACGCATACGCTTCAAGAGCATGGGTCAGAGCGTCAATACCGGAAGCACTGGTCAGGCCCTTCGGCTGAGTCATCATATTGTCCGCATCAATAATTGCCATTTTCGGCAGGAGCTCATAATCAGCCAACGGATATTTAACACCGGTTGACTCATCGGTAATAACCGCAAACGGTGTTACCTCAGAACCGGTACCAGAAGAAGTAGGAATTGCAACAAAGTAAGCTTTTTCACCCATTTTCGGGAAGGTGTAAACTCTCTTACGAATATCCATAAAGCGCATTGCCATATCAAGGAAGTCGACTTCCGGATGTTCATACATTACCCACATAATTTTACCAGCGTCCATCGCGGAACCACCGCCGAGGGCAATAATACAGTCAGGCTCAAAAGAGAGCATTGCTTTTGTACCTTCTTTAGCGCAAGCCAAAGTCGGATCTGGAGCAACATCATAGAAACAGGTATGCTGAATTCCCATTTCATCGAGCTTATCCTCAATCGGTATTACATAACCGTTTTTGTAAAGGAAAGAGTCAGTGACAATAAAGGCTTTTTTCTTATGCATAATGGTTCCGAGTTCATCCAACGCAACCGGCATGCAGCCCTTCTTGAAGTAAACTTTTTCAGGAGCTCTAAACCACAGCATATTTTCCCTTCTCTCCGCAACAGTTTTAATATTAATCAGGTGTTTTACCCCTACATTTTCCGAAACGGAGTTACCACCCCAGGAACCGCAACCAAGAGTAAGAGACGGAGCGAGTTTAAAGTTGTACAGATCTCCAATACCACCGTGAGAAGACGGGGTGTTGATCAAGATTCGGCAGGTTTTCATCGCAGCTGCATGTTTCGCAATCTTTTCTTTCTGAGCAGGATGGACATAAAGGGAAGCAGTATGACCATAGCCACCATCAGCAACTAGACGCTCCGCTTTTGCAATCGCGTCATCAAAGTCCTTTGCTTTATACATGGCAAGAACCGGAGAAAGTTTCTCATGAGCAAACTCTTCTGAAATATCAACCGATTCAACTTCACCAATCAAAATTTTAGTGGTTTCAGGAACTGTAACGCCAGCAAGTTTAGCAATTGTATAGGCAGACTGTCCAACGATCTTAGCGTTAAGAGCGCCGTTGATCAAGATGGTCTTTCTAACCTTATCAATCTCATCGCCCTTGAGGAAGTAGCAGCCTCTAGCCGCAAACTCTTTTTTAACCTCATCATATACGCCCTCCAAAACAGTTACAGACTGCTCAGAAGCGCAGATCATACCATTGTCAAAAGTTTTAGAATGGATGATAGAGTTAACCGCCAGCCTAACATCAGCTGTATCATCAATAATAACCGGAGTATTACCAGCACCAACGCCCAAAGCCGGTTTTCCAGAAGAATAAGCCGCCTTAACCATACCAGGACCACCGGTAGCCAAAATTGTATCCGCGTCTCTCATTAACTCGTTGGTGAGTTCAAGGGAAGGAACATCAATCCAAGAAATAATGCCTTCCGGCGCACCAGCTTTAACAGCGGCGTCCAAAACAACTTTTGCTGCCTCAATCGTACAGTTCTTCGCACGTGGATGAGGGCTGATGATAATTGCATTCCTGGTTTTTAGGCAGATCAAACATTTAAAAATCGCTGTGGAAGTCGGGTTCGTGGTTGGAATTACCGCACCGATAATCCCGATCGGCTCCGCAATTTTTTTGATACCAAACGCAGGATCCTCTTCAATTACGCCGCAGGTTTTTTCATTTTTATACTTATTGTAGATATATTCAGCGGCATAGTGATTTTTAATCACCTTATCCTCCACTACGCCCATACCGGTTTCTTCAACCGCCATTTTCGCAAGAGGAATCCGCTGCTTGTTGGCAGCCATCGCAGCCGCTTTGAAGATCGCATCAACCTTTTCCTGAGAATAAGTTGCAAATTCCTTCTGCGCTTTTCTCATAGCAGCCATTTTAGCAACCAGAGCCTCAACGGTGTCAATGATCTCCGGCACGTTTGTGTTCGGATCTTTTTTTGCCATGATTAAATCCTCCTTAAAATCATTGCAGTGTCTTTATAAACACTGTCCCACAGCGTTTACCGACTTAAAAGGTCTCTCTTGAAATTCCGGTTTTTGCTGAATAAAATTCTCATTTTAATTTCGCAAAAACCTGTGTGTTATTTTTCTAACAAAGTCATAATAGCATATTTAACTTGCTTTGTCTACACTTTTTTTGACCTTTTTTAAAATTTGTTTATTTTTTAACAATTAACAGAAAAAACCCTTCTCTGTCCCGTCAAACCGACGAAACCTACTTGATTTTATTTAGAAGTTCAAGGCTTTTTCTATTATAAAGTCTTGCTTGCAAAATTCTCGTTAAAGGCTTCGTTTTCATTTGCGCCTGACAAACAAACGCTTTATAATATAATTATCATGCTCAGGAGGACTTTTTATGTATATTGCCGATCTACATATTCATTCCAAATATTCCAGAGCGACCAGCAGAGACTGCGATATTCCCCATCTAGATCTTTGGGCAAGGAGAAAAGGGATTCACTTACTGGGAACGGGAGATTTTACCCATCCTGCCTGGAGACAGGAAATGGAGGAACAGCTTGTCCCCGCCGGGGACGGCACGTATCTTCTCAAAAAGGATTGTTCTCTGGAAGACGACACAGCAGATATTTTCTCTACTCCGCATTTTGTTATCAGTGGGGAAATCAGCTCTATTTATAAAAAGTACGGTAAGACTCGTAAAGTACATAACCTAATTCTTCTTCCAAACCTGGAAGGAGCAAAACTGTTGGCTGATAAGCTGGAGGCTATCGGCAACATTCACTCAGATGGACGTCCTATTTTAGGGCTTGATAGTCGTGATCTTCTGGAAATTACACTGGAAACCTGTCCTGATGCTATTTTTATTCCCGCACATATCTGGACCCCCCATTTTTCTCTTTTCGGCGCCTTTTCCGGGTTTAATACTATTGAAGAGTGTTTTGAAGACCTTACTCCCTACATTCACGCTGTAGAAACCGGACTTTCTTCTGATCCACCAATGAACCGTCGCGTTTCGGCTTTAGATTCTTATTTACTGGTATCAAATTCTGACGCTCATTCTCCGCAAAAGCTTGGACGGGAAGCTAATCTTTTGGATACGGAGCTTACCTATAGCGGATTGAAGCGAGCAATTGAAACCGGTGATGGATTTTATGGTACAATCGAATTTTTTCCAGAAGAGGGAAAATATCATCTGGACGGTCATCGAAACTGTGGCGTCTGCCTAACTCCGCAGGAAACAATTCAGTACGAAGGAAGATGCCCTGTCTGCGGGAAAAAGCTCACTATTGGGGTAGAACATCGGGTAGAAGAATTGGCGGATCGTCAAAAAGATGCCCTTCCTCCCGGCATGAAACCTTTTGAGAGTCTTGTCCCCCTTCTTGAAACCATTGGAAATTCCTGTGGGATCTCTCCAAATGGAAAAAAGGCTGCAATAATATATCAGGGGCTTCTTAAATCAGTCGGTCCGGAATTCTATATTCTCCGTAAAGCGCCACTAGATTTAATTCAACAGAAGAGTGGAATTTGCATTGCAGAAGGAATTCGCCGTCTTAGGGAAGGAAGAGTCCAAAGAACGCCTGGATATGACGGTGAGTATGGCGTAATTTCTCTTTTAAATCCTGCTGAAATCGAAGAATTAAACGGCCAAGCTTCTCTTTTCGGCCCTGCCTTTTTCCAACCTCCAATAAAGCGAAATCTTCACAAGGAGTCAAAGCAAGTAAAACTTAAAGAAAAAAAGGAAACAGCCGCAACTTTCCAACAGGAACAACTCAATTTGGAACAACGGGAAGCCGCAACCGCACCGGAACCGGCAATTGCCGTAATTGCTGGCCCCGGAACCGGCAAAACCAAAACTCTGATTGCCCGGATTGCTTGGCTTTTAGAATCAGGCGACGCAAAACCAGCTGAAATCACTGCAGTTACCTTTACCAACCAGGCCGCTGAAGAAATGCGTCACCGGCTTGAAAAACACTTTGGAGGGAAAAATGCTCTACGCGGAATTACAATTGGAACTTTTCACTCCGTTTGTCTGAAGCAACTTGGTTCGCCTACATTAATTAGCCGCTCCGAAGCGCTCGAGGCCTCTGAAAAAATTCTTAATGAAGTGGGACTGAAAGAAACACCTTCTCGTTTTCTTCAACTGATTTCCGGATATAAAAACGGTGTTATTGCGCCGAACGAAGAAGTGCTATGTGCCATTCAGAAATATCAAGCTCTTCTTCAAAGCTGGGATGTTTTGGACTTTGACGATCTTTTGGCTGAGTCTCTAAAAATTTTGCCGAAAAGCTCAAAAAGCTTCACCCATCTTCTAGTTGATGAATTTCAGGACATCAATGGCCTCCAGTATAATCTTATACGCAAATGGTCGGAATGTGGAAAAAGTCTTTTTGTAATTGGAGATCCTGATCAAGCAATCTATGGCTTCCGTGGTGCCACAAACGGATGTTTTGAACGTCTTCGGAAGGAAATCCCCTCCCTGCGGGTTATTCACCTGATTCAAAACTACCGTTCCACACCGCAAATTCTATCCTGTGCCCATCTAGTCCTACCGGAAGACAGAACCCGTCAAGAACTGATTGCTAACCGTCCAAAAGGAGAACCGGTTCGGTTGGTAGAGGCAGATAGGGATTTTTCCGAAGGCATCTTTATTGCAAAAGGAATCAGCGGAAGGACGGGAGGTGTGGACATGCTGGAAAGCCAGCGTTCAGCTGAACGCACGGTTTTTCGTTCGTTTTCTGACATTGCCATTCTTTGCCGCACTCATCGCCAAGCAGATCTGATTGAAAAATGCTTGCGTCATGACAGTATCCCTTGTATTGTAACTGGACGGGAAGACTTTCTGGAAGATTTAGAAGTGCGTGGTACTCTTTCGTTTTTCCGTTTTCTGCTGAACCCAAAGGATTTTCCGTCTCTGCGTTCTTCTCTCCGTTATATTTGGGACTGCCCATCTGATTTAATCGACCATGCCTTTTCCTATTTAGGCACTATGAAAATATTGGAACCAGCTTCTTGCCTGAATGAATTTAAAGGATTAGGAGTACTGGAGCTCTGGGCCAAGGCCACCGAAACCTATCTTCCCCTTATTAAAAAAGAAAAGCCCCGAAAACTACTTGAACGTTGGATAGAAGGAAAAAAGTATTCTGCTGCCATGGAAAAGCTTCTCCAATCATCTGTTTTTTTCAATGACACTTCTTCTTTCCTTGAAAACCTTCTTTTAGGGCAGGAAGCCGATTTCAACCGTGCAGCTGAAAAGAACTATGAGTCTGGTGCTGTCCGGCTGATGACTCTACACGGATCAAAAGGGTTAGAATTTCCCGTTGTTTTTCTGGTGGGTGTAAAAAAAGGAAATATTCCATTTGAATCAATAAGGCATCCGTCCAATTCAGATGAAGAAAGAAGGCTCTTTTTTGTTGGAATGACCCGAGCTAAGGAAGAGCTGATACTTTCCGCTGCTGGAGAACTCTCTCCCTTTTTGGATGGACTGAGACTTAAACGAGAAACGACAAAACCAATCAAGGCCGCTTCTTCGGTTGAGCAGCTCAGTTTATTTTAATTAAATTTGTTTAGGATGCCCTGTGGTAAATCACCGCAAATCCGGTTATTAAGCGGCGGAAGCAATACTACTTCCGCCGCTTTTTGTATTATCCACCATTACGCGGCATCCTGATTATATTCTTCCCATTCGCACCGGATCATTACAATATGCCAAGACAACTCTTCTTTAGACAGCCCGCGAATCCGCATAATTTCATCACGTGTGAATTGATTGACAAGCATCCAGGCCGTTACCTGAATATTTTCTTCTAACCGTTGCATAAAATCCCAAAAAACAACCCCGTTGACAAAATCTCCTGTACCGTGATATAGCTGACTGACAGTAGGACTTTCCTCATCTCCAATCGGCATATCTAATGAAAGTTCACTTTCAATCCGTCTGATTCGATTTTGGCGTTGCCTCTCTCGTTTTAAAGCTTCAAATACAACCTCTTTTGCATAAGGAAGAAACGCAGACAGTCCTTGAAGATAAGTGCGAACAGCGCATAAAAATCCCGTTCTGGCAATCATTGGACGGTCCTGTTCTTCGAGCCCTCGGCCAAATCGGCGACACCACACCATAATTTCGTCTTCATAAGCGTTTATTACATCTAATTCTGTCATATTTATTCCTCCTTTGGAAGCATAGAGGTAAGGCCGTTTTTACGTGGCTTTTTGGCACGTTCCGATGTAACCTTCTGGATAGGAAAACGATATTCCTGAATGTATTTTCCTATCCAAATTCCGTCCTCTACAGATTCCACTTCAAAATGAGCCGGAAGCGAAACTCCACTCTCACGCAAGGCTTTTCCAAGCGATTTCATACCGAACGCACCACTTTTAGGAACTCGAACCGTATACTGATCTTCTTCCTCACAGAGTTCTAACAAAATTTGTTTTTCTTTGCTCCAGTAAGAAATCTTCAAAAAACGCAACGGTACTTCTCCGAACAAAGCCTGGAAAAATTTTAAGTTCAGTCTTACCATATTATCCGCCATTACATTAAAAGCTGGTAAAGTACCAGGACTTTTATTTGGAAGTAGTGCTCTGAAATTAGAACGGTCAAAATTCATTGCTGTCAACACTTCTTTCGTCAAAATTCGGGTAAATCCCACCTTTATTATATATTTTGTTTAGCCTTGTTTCATCTGTCAAAGAGATGAAACATTTCACGTTTTTTTATGGAGAACAATACTATTCAGGGCATAAGAAAATATGGTATAATAAAAATGTTGTGAATAAAAATTCAACCCATCTTGTTTGCTTCTACAGAGATGAAAAAAATTTTTGAGTTTTTGCTTGTGCTCACTGTTGTTTTATAGATTTTTTCAGAACAAAATGCCGGGCTGTTTTCTTTTAAAAACAGCCCGGCATTTTTGAAGTTCAATTATTTTTATTTTGATTTTCACGGAGAAGGACCCGCACGCACCTTTTCCCTCTCATTTTTGCGGATACGAATCGCGGATGCGTTCTGAGGAGAGTAGACGTCCATCGGATCAATCCGAACCACATACTGCCCTTCTTCCAATTCAAGCGGCATGTAATCGGTTGCCGATGATTCCCTAGGAGCAACCGAGTAAGCAAAACCAGGGGAATAATTTCTACCCAAACGCAGAAGCGCAAACTTTCCTACCATATCTTCCTGCCATTCATATTCTGCAAGCAAAGCAGAAGTATGACCAAGGAGCATCCAAAAAATCACTACCATAAAGGTGATATCAAATAGAACGGCTTTCTCAAATAAGCCAAATATACAATACGCCGTAACAGCCGCGATCAAAGCCGGAATTTCCTTCAAATCTCTTCCCCGGTTATAACGAAAACATCGGAGCAAACGAAAGCCCACCAAAGATAAGAAAAGCATAAAAATTACAAAGCCCGCGATCCCGTCTGAAATTAAAATCGTCAAAAATCCATTATGCAAATCGCTGTACGTAAAGCCGTCAAGCATATACCGCTCACCATAAAGGATAATATTTCCTTTTCCAACGCCTAAAAGCGGAAATTTTCGGAATAAAACCATCGATTTTTTCAAAGAGTCGATTCGCCCGCTGGAAATCTCATATTCTTCCGTTCTGCCAATTTCGATATTCTGTACAGAAGTTTTTTCAGCAGCAGAAGCCGTTTGATTTTCAGAGGTGCTTTGCTGAGAAACATGTATCTGACTCACGGTGTTAACAAACCCGGTAACAGCAGTTTGGCTGATCATCCGAAACATCAGGGCGAAGCCAGCAATTAAGACTCCACATAAAAGAAGAGCTCCTCCGCGCAGAACAGTCTTCTTGAAAGAATATCCATTGCTTTTCTGATAAAAACGACAAAACAAATACACAACTACATAAGAGACTCCAAAAACCAACGAAGAATTTGAGTCCGATAATAACAGACTTAAAAGATTTGCGGCAACGCAAAGTATGGAAACCATACGCGGTATACACTTTTTTTTACAGGCAGATACCGGATTCCTTTTGTAAAGGATATGGCAACAAACAATTCCGATTACAGAAGAAAAAGCTGCCAGATTTGGATTGGTATAAAGCCCGGTAAAACGGTTATCCATAATACCCAAAACATAACTACCAAGATAAATTCGGCCAGTCGGAGCCAGAAACACAATCAACAACCCTAAAACGGAAAATATTGTCGTCAAAAAAACCATCAGCTTTAAAATCCGATCAATTTCCTGTTTCCGTTTTTCAGGATTTGATTCTGAATGCATTCCGTAAAACAAAAAGAAGCAAATTGCCGCATGATAAAGCATGACAATATTTTCAGCAAAATTGCCATCAATATGAAACACCGAAGTGTAAAGCCCCAACGCTAAAAAAATGACCAACAAAACACCGTGCCGAATCTTCCGCATATCTTTCTTTAAAAAGAATAGATCCACAAGTATTATTGCCGACCAAATAAAAAGGAGAACATTAACAGCAACTCCTGCGATATTCCAAAAACATACGGAACACAAAAAAAGATTGACTAGATATACCGTGCGAAACAGCGACGGATTATATAAATCCGTTGAAAAAAAGCTTTTTAAAGACTTTATAAACACGCAATTATCTCCTGCCTTAGATATGAGGGAACTCCAAAAACAAGTTTCATTAAAAACCTGTAATATAAGAGACGACTAAAGTCGTTTACAATCAATTTACAAGAATAAGAAAGATTACATACATTTCTAACACACTTTCGCTATTATAACGTATATTGCTCCATTTGAGTATAGGCAATCTTTTTAAAAAAAATTAGAATTAGACGAAATCTTTGTGCTCTTTCTCGAATATTACTTAATATACAACAAATCAGATAAAACTTTGTATACTTTTTTTAATTTGAATCTTAACTTTTCTGAAATTTTATTTTGACATATTTTAAAAATTCTTATTAAGGTCTGATGATAAAGTTTTATGTCACACAAATTTTTTTATAAACTTCTTTAAAAACATACTATAAAACAAAATAAGGAAAGATGTTCCAATCCCTGTCTTTTATATCTTTTTGGATGTGTTTTGTGTTGCATTTTTTACAAAGCATCCCCATTTCATAACATATTTATCACTTTAAAAAAGAAAAAGACCGTAACAATCGCTTTTTCCAAAAAACACGAATTTTTTCCGTTGGGAAGCATTGACCAAAAGATACCTGCCTACAAAAATGGAAATTCCGGATTCAGAACAAATTCATTTTTATTTTCGCATTGTAAATTTTGGGTTTTTACTTTTCGACGTCCCCTTTCTTGAAAGAAAATAGACCCTGAAACCGGTTCAAATACTGGGCTCATAACATAGAAAAAAGATCAGAATTTAGCCGTCTCATTTTTAAGTTGCAAATTTCGGCTCCTATCCAAAATATTTGCATATAGGCTTGACATAGAAGCATATATTAAGTATATTAGTAATATCTAAATTACTTATACATTCTGGAGGTTATATGATATTATCTCGAAAAATGGCCAGTATCGGCAAGGAATGTGTGGCTTGCGGTTGTTGCGTTCGCGTCTGCCCAAAAGAAGCCATTCAAATTGCATGGGGTATTTCTGCCCGCGTAGATCTGAAGAAATGCGTCGGTTGCGGGAAGTGCGCGAAGGTATGTCCTGCAGCGGTGATCGAAATAGTGGAAAGGAGCGCTGCACTGTGAAAAATGCAAAGAAAAAGAAGTGGTCGGACTATCTTTGGATTGCCGAGCTATGCTATCTGTTTTTAGGATTATTTAATATCCTGTTTGCATGGTTGGGGATGCTGTTTTTCTGTATTCCTCTATTCATGGCTATATTCGGCGGTAACAAAGCCTACTGCAACCGCTATTGTGGACGTGGGCAGCTCTTAGGCTTGCTGGGGGAAAAACTAAAATTGTCAAGGAACGTCCCACCGCCTAAATTTTTGCGCAGCCCGTGGTTTCGCTATGGATTTCTGACTTTTTTTATGATCATGTTCGGCCTGATGCTGTTCAGCACCTATCAGGTATTTACAGGCGCACCCCTCGCCCAAACCGTGACGCTTTTGTGGGTATTCAAGCTCCCGTGGCAGTGGGCGGACGTCAGCTTTGTCGCTCCGTGGATTGGACAATTTGCTTTCGGGTTTTTCGGGGTTATGCTGACCTCCACCGTCCTAGGCCTTGTGACAATGGTACTGTTCCGGCCTCGGTCGTGGTGCGTGTACTGCCCTATGGGGACGATGACCCAAGGAATTTGCAAATTAAGGAATGGAAAGAAGGCAAACAAATATGGAAGAACAGGCAAAGAAGATCGCAGAACTGCTGAAGATGCTAGCCAATGAGCACCGGCTGCTGATTTTATGCGCACTGCTCAAAGGGAGGCACACTGTAGGAGATATCCATCAATATACGCCTAATATTACGGCCTCTGCCCTGTCGCAGCACCTAAGCCAAATGAAAATAGCTGGTATCCTGTCTTCTGAAAAACAAGGGATGAACGTATTTTACTGGATTCAGGATAAACGGGTGATTGCTTTGATCGAGTCCATTAAAAAAGAATATTGCCAAGACGAAGAGGGGGAAACTACATGAAAATTATAGTAAATCCGCAAAAGTGCCCGCAAAACCATACATGCCCTTCCATAGCGGTTTGTCCCAAGGGAGCTATTACACAGAGGGATATATATTCCCTGCCGGAGATTGATGAAGAAAAGTGTATTGTCTGTGGCAAATGTATGCGTTTTTGTCCCAAGGGTGCTTTTGAAAAGAAATAAGAAATAATCATCTACGTGTGGAATGCGTGATATTACACATGCGGGCAAGGCTCTCTGTTTTTTGCGGACGCGTAAAACGTATAGCCTACCGGCTGTGTAAAGCTGCTTTTTGCCCGTAAACAGGCAAACCTCACTTACCGTAAAATCAAAAAGGAGAAGCCTGCAAACCTGCACGCATCCTCACTTTATAACAAAAACACCATTGATGTCCAACCCCAGGGGTTTAGATCTCAATGGTGTTTTCATATGGGAAGCGTTGACAAAAAAGATACCCTCCATAAACGCGAGCGCTAAATTACAATAAAACAAAAAGCCCCGAACGCGACTTGCGCGTCGAGGCTCTCGACTGGTGCGGATGTTCATAACGGATTTGATAAAACACACAGGAATGCAGCCGGGGACGCACATTGTCTGTGATTCGCACATTGGTAAACAGATCGGTTTCCTCTTAAAATAAAAATACTGAAAATTAAGGAGGAAAACGAGATGAAAAAATCATTATTTGAAGAAACAGGCGGCACATATACCTGGCAAGGCGATTATGAACTTCCCAATCTGAAAATACCATCCGAAAAAGAAGTCGAGATCGGAGTTTGGGGGCAACGATATCGGCGATATTTAAAGCAGTATCACAAAATTCGGTATTACAATCTGCTGACTGCCGGAACGCTGAACGAACATCTGGCAGAGGTAGATCAGCGGGCGGAGCAGATGTTTCAGTCGCTTGTATCCGCACTTTCCAAGCAGGAAAATGTAACAGAAAAGCTGAAGTCTACTGCTCCTATGGAGTGGGTGCAAAAGATGAACAGTATCCGAAACCGAGCCGCTGAAATCGTTAACAGCGAGTTGATCTTCGTATGAGGGAGCAGAAATATCATCTTTACCTTTCGGAAAAAGAGCGCAGATTTCTTATCCGAAATCTCATTTGGTTCCAGAATAAACTGCAACGGGAAGGGCGCTATACCGACGCTGTGGATGATTTGATCATCAGGTTTTCAAACGCAAAGCCGAAGAAAATCAGGGTAACATAGAACGAACCGGAGAAGCATTACTGCCTTCTCCGGTTTTCTGTATCATCTTAGCGAGCAGACTGTTTGTACTCCCACAGTCGTAAAACAGTAATTCTCGTTAGGGCCACCCTAAGACCCGTTTGATCTGCAAGAGATTAATTTGCATACTTCTTAAAATTCTCTGCCTGCTCAAGAACCTCTTCGTAAACATCATCAATCGTAACTGGAGGATAACCAAACTCATCCAGTAGGAGGATCAAGTCAACCTGCAAATTCGCCTTTATATCCTCCCGGGTAGACCAGTCAGTGTACCGTGCCTTATCATCGACAATAATTTTTATCCTTTTAGAAATCTCTATCATCTTATCATCGGGATACTCAAACTCATATTTTTTGGAGACCGCTTTCAAGATGTCATAAAATGCCTTTTCCTCATAATCAATGCCCATTTTCTTAAAGGAGTCTTTCTCCTGCTTGAGTTCTGAAAGCAGATTAGCAAGCTGCTCCGCAACATCATCGAGGACCTCATTCGCATATGCTTCATCACGGCGACGGTTGTTGTATTCGTCAACCACCCGCTTGAGTCTGTCCGCAAATTCTACCCCCTTGATCTTGTTGACTTTCTTAAACTCATCAATCGCCTGAGAAAGCAGTCTTTGCAGGATTTTTATTTTGGTGTTCGGCAGCTGGATAGCGTTTATCTTGTCCATATACTCATCGCTGAAAATATCCACAGAAATATGTTTGCCGGTTTCAAACAGTTCTTCAATGCCGTCCGATTGGATAGCGCCCTCCAGCATTTCACGCACACGGGCATTCATCTGTGAAATGTCCGGTGCGTCACCTTTTGTCAGCTTGAAAAGAATAGAGCGGACCGCACAGTAAAAATGGATATAGTCTTTTTCTTCCTCTGAGAACTTTTCGCTGGAACTGCAAAGATTGAATGCCTGTTTCATTCGTTTCACAGCCGCCATAAATCTTGTTTCCAGTTCCTCTGACAGCTGCACATACTCGACTGCCCGATTGAGACAGGCAAGCTGCTCAGTCGGAGAGCCAAAAAAGAAATCTCTGCTGTTAAATGTATGGAACATCTGACCGAGGACATCCAACTGATCTTTTACAATCGTGATCGATTGCTCAACCCCCTCAAACTCTTCGCTTTCAAAGTTGGTATATTTCTTGAGAGCGGTATTCATATTTTTCTTAATGCCGATGTAGTCCACGATCAGCCCCCTGTCTTTCCCTTCACAGACACGGTTGACACGGGAGATCGTCTGAATGAGGGTGTGCTGCTGAATCGGCTTGTCTATGTAGATGGTATCCAGCTCGGGCACATCAAATCCGGTCAGCCACATATCGACAACAATGGCGATTTTGAAATTGGATTTCGGATTTTTGAACTGCCGGTCAAACTCCTTACGGTCATCCTTTGTCCCAAGCATGTCATAAAGAGCAGGCTCATCATCTTTGTTGCGGGTCATTACCAGCTTGATTTTCTCGATGGGCTTCAGTTCTTTTTTCTCTTTATCGGTAAGCGCTGTTTCATCTTCGCTGATTCTCTTTTCCGCCCATTGGGGACGAATCTCTATAACAATTTTGTAGAGGTTATAAGCAATCGTGCGGTTCATGCAGACAAACATTGCCTTGCCCGCAACCGTAGCGCCCTCCGCCACACGGTTTTCATAATGGCTGATAAAGTCCTCGGCAACAGCACGGAGCCGGTCCGGGTCGCCGATAATGATTTCCATATTCGCAACCGCTTTTTGGCTTTCTTCTATCTGGTGTTCGTTTGCACCTTCACGCTCGCATTGAGCATAGTATTCCTCAATTTGTCTTACCTTGTCCTGGTCCAGCATAACCTTCGCCGCACGGCCGTCATACACAAGGTTGACTGTTATGCCGTCACGAACAGCTTCGGTCATTGTGTATGCGTCCACCACAGGACCGAAAACCTCAATCGTACCGTCGACCGGTGTGCCGGTGAAGCCCACACAAGTGGCGTTCGGGAGGGAGTTGTGCAAGTATTTCGCAAATCCATAGCTGCGCTCAACGCCGGACTCTGTGATTTTTACCTTTTGGTCGAGGTTAATTTGACTGCGGTGCGCTTCGTCAGAAATGCAGATGACATTGGTTCTATCGGTAAGAAGCTGCAAATCCTCCGTGAATTTCTGAATAGTGGTTAAATACACGCCGCCGCTTGTCCTGCCTTGCAGTTCCTTACGGAGATTTTCACGGGAGTCTATGCTGACAACTGTTTCATCACCAATATACTTCTTTGACCCGACAAACTGCCTAGAAAGCTGATCATCCAGGTCGGTTCTGTCTGTAATAATCAGAATGGTCGGAGAGGAAAAATATTTGCTTTTCATCAGCATACGGGTCAAAAACAGCATGGTGTAGCTCTTGCCGCAGCCGGTAGCACCGAAGTAGGTGCCGCCTTTACCGTCGCCATCGGGACGCAAATGCTCTTTGATATTCTGATAGAGTTTATTTGCGGCAAAGAACTGGGGATAACGGCAGACGATTTTCAGCTCTTTATCCGAGTTGTCGGGGAAATAAATAAAATCCTTGATGACCGCAAGCAGCCGATCTTTGCGAAACAGCCCTTTCATCATGGTGACAAGGGAGTTGATTCCGTCCAGCTCTTTGTCCTCAGATTCAACTTTCCGCCATGCATAGAAATAGTCGTAGGGACTGAAAAGAGAACCGTATTTGTTGTTTGCCCCGTCGCTGATCACCACAAAGGCGTTGTATTTGAGCAGTTCCGGAATATCTCTGCGGTAGCGGACGGTAAGCTGCTTGTATGCGTCCATGATCGTGGTGTTTTCCTTAACTGCGCTCTTGAATTCCAGAACCACCACGGGAATACCGTTTACGAACACAATGCCGTCGGGGATACGGAGCTGACCACCCACGCCCTCGATTTCAAATTGGTTGACCGCCTTGAAGATATTGTTTTCGGGGTTGTCATAGTCGATGAGCTCAATATATAAATCCTTCTGCGTTCTGTCCTCACGGTTGAGGATAAAGCCGTCGCACAGCAGTTTATATACCTCTTTGTTGGCTTCGTAAAGTGTGCCGGAGATGTTGCGTAAACGCAAAAGGATACCGTCCACTTCGCCGGGAGTGATGCCGTCCTTGGCGTAGCGGTTATATAAATACTGCCGCAAGTCGTCGGCGAGCAGAACCTCCGTGCGCTCCCGGTGAATCTGCTCCCCTGCGAGATAAGTATATCCTTCGTCTTTGAACAGCTCCATGATGGATAATTCTAAAGCGTGTTCATTAAAGTTCGGCATTGTGGTCACTCCTCACTACTTCACCATATTTTCTGATTGTAGTATCAGAATTCCCTATTAAAATCCGTTTATTGTCACTATGCTTTATAAGCATACAATTGAAGTTTTCCACTTGTTTTTCTTCAATATAAACCATTCGATTTTTAAAATTGCGAGAGTTTTTATAATTTCCAAATAACACAGCAACCTTTGGAGATAGGGCAAAATATATACAAGTTTTATCATCTTCAATAATTATCGGATCATCTCCTACACAAACAGGGATATTGCTTGTTATAAACGAATTTGTTCGGGCATAGAAAAAGATATAGTTCAACCTTTTTAAGGCTTCAAGACATACCTGCATAAAGCTATTTTCAAATTCATCAGTTAGCATAACTTTTTTCTTTGCGGCAAGGCAAATAGAATCTGCCCCGCCAAATCCCATATCATCTAACATGGTGCGGATTTGTTTTATTTCATCATTATCAGTGTCATCCGGTTCTAATTTATTTAAGGCAAGTGCTTCCATATTTTCAGGGTTACGCACGATCATGTTAACTACAAATTGAAAAAATATATTCCGCTCGTTTCCTTGCAATATAAGCGCATTCGGGTTTTGTGATGGACAGCAAATGTGCAATATTGTGGTTAGAACTTTAGAAAATTCGCCTTCATATTCGCAGAAAAGTTTTTCAAGATGATTTTGAAGTACAAACTCCCCAAGTTTTGGATTTGCATTTTCCCATTTTGTTTCATACAAGTTATTTTCATAACAAATATTTTTCGGGCTTTGCGTGAAAAACTTATTTTGCTTAAAATCGTATATGTGAAGCAACCCCTTTTCATCTGCAAAATTTCTCAAATAAAACTGTGGGACATAATGCTCTTTAACCGTATTCTGCATTTTTAAGGCGAACTCCTTTCTATAAGATTTTCTTTGCAGATAAATGATAATTTAGCGGCTTAGGTGGTTAGCTTAAATAGCAACGTTTTTTTCA
>CAUABB010000002.1 GCA_958427155.1 uncultured Oscillospiraceae bacterium
TCATATGGATGAAAAAATTCAAAAAATCCGTACAGTTTATTTGGATACCTTTGCGCAGAGTAACGATTTAAGGCTTAAAGAACTGATTTCTGCTTCGGCGGTACAAACATCGGCATGGGGTGGAGAATTGAAGCTTTTAGCCGAGGATCTGTCTTCTTTGATTGCGCAGGGATATTGCTGCGTCGTCTTGGCGGGAACGGCGAAAGCTGCGGCAACGCTTGCTTCTGATCTGCGGAAGCATGGAATTCCCGCCGATTATACCAAGGACCTCAAGGCAATTGTATACCGAAAGGTTTTTGTAGTAGAAAACAAGCTTTCCTCTGGATTTGAATACCCGGAAATTAAGCTGGCGGTTATTACCAGTGTTAAACCGGGTATGACTGCAAAAAAACGTGCAAAAAAACGCGGAGGAGAGGAAATTCGTTCTTTAACAGATTTGACGGTGGGAGATCCCGTTGTTCACGTCAGCCATGGTATCGGTATTTTTGATGGGATACACAAGTTGGATCTTCATGGAATTGTAAAAGATTATATCAAAATTCAGTACGCGGGGGCGGATACGCTTTACGTTCCTGTCACTCAACTTGATCTCGTTTCAAAGTATATTGGTCCGAAAGACGATGGAAAAATCAAGCTTAACCGGTTAAATTCCGGAGAATGGCAGAAGACTAGAGCGCGTGTTAAAAAAGCGGTAGACGATATGGCGGATGAGCTGATCCGTCTTTATGCGGAACGGATGAAGGTGCAAGGGCATGCTTTCCCGGAGGACGATGAATGGCAGCGGGAATTTGAGGATCGGTTTGAGTACGAGGAAACAGACGATCAGCTCAGATGTGCAGAAGAAATTAAAGCGGATATGGAAAAACCAGTTCCAATGGATCGTCTTCTTTGCGGAGATGTTGGATTTGGAAAAACAGAGGTTGCATTGCGAGCTGCGTTTAAATGCGTTGAAGATGGGATGCAGTGTGCGATTCTTTGCCCGACAACCATCCTGGCGTTTCAGCATTATCAAAATATTTTAAAACGGTTTGAAGAGCTTCCAGTCAACATCGAACTCCTCTCACGATTCCGTAGTCCAAAACAGCAGAGAGAAGTAATTCGGAAACTGAAAACAGGAGAAGTGGATATCGTTGTTGGGACTCATCGTCTGGTACAGAAGGATATTGAGTTTAAATCTCTTGGCCTTGCGATTGTCGATGAGGAACAACGTTTTGGAGTGGCACATAAAGAAAGGTTTAAAGAAATGTTCCGCGGTGTTGATATGCTGACTCTTTCGGCTACGCCAATTCCTCGCACCCTGAATATGGCAATGTCTGGTATTCGGGATATGTCGGTAATTGATGAACCGCCACAGGATCGTCATCCAGTTCAGTCATATGTTATGGAATATGACCTTGGGATTATCTGTGATGCAATTCGTCGCGAACTTCGTCGTGGTGGGCAGATCTACTATATTCACAATCGGATTGACAGTATCCGAAGCTGTGCGGCCCGGATTCAGGAGCAAATTCCCGAAATCCGAATCGGTATTGCGCATGGCAGGATGGCAGAAGAAGAACTTTCTGAAATCTGGCGGCAGTTGATGGAGCAGGAAATTGATATTTTGATTTGTACCACGATTATTGAAACTGGCGTCGATGTGGCAAATGTCAACACCCTGATTATAGATGACGCGGATAATATGGGATTGTCTCAACTTTATCAGCTGAGGGGAAGAATCGGTCGCTCCAATCGGCGAGCTTTTGCTTATTTTACATTCCGGCGGGGAAAAGTTCTTTCCGAGGTTGCTACGAAGCGGTTGTCTGCCATCCGTGAGTTTACCCAGTTTGGTTCGGGATTCCGGATTGCCTTGCGGGATCTAGAAATTAGAGGTGCGGGAAATATTTTGGGTTCTCGCCAACACGGACACATGGAAGCTGTTGGATACGATATGTACCTGCGGTTATTGTCTGATGCAATCAGCGAACATAAGGGGGAACAGCCGTCACAGACCGCAGAAGAATGCTTGGTTGATATTCAGGTGGAGGCGCATATCCCTGAAAGCTATATTGAAAGTCTTTCTCAAAGAATTGATATCTATCGTAAAATTGCTTCGGTTCGTTCGGAAGAGGATGCTTACGATGTTTTGGATGAATTGATTGATCGATTCGGAGAGCCTCCGGAAGCGGTGAAAGGGCTTGTTGATGTCGCCCTTTTAAGAAATACTGCTTCTGGTTATGGGATTAGTGAAATTAGTCAAAAAGGTGATAATTTGCTTTTTTATCCAGAGCGTCTTAATATGGAACTTGTCTCCCAGCTGGTTTCGAAACTTAAAGGCAGGGTGATGGTTAACGCTGGGGCAAAGCCTTATCTGTCGGTTAAAATGAAAAATGCTGATCCTGTTTCAGTAATGCGGGAAGTCTTAAATGTTTGGAACCAAGAAAAAAAGGAAAAAAGTTTATAGTAAACAATTAAAAGGGAATCCGGTAATCAATTTACCGGATTCCCTTTTAATTTATTTAGCTGAAAAATTAAAAAATAGTCGTATAGTTTTTATAGGCGTAAGTCTCTCTCTAAAAACATTCAACTGACACATATATTATACCAATAAATACTGCTTTGCGATAACCAAAAAGCAATAAAAATAAAAAAGACGTGTGGCCTAAACCATACGTCAATTTTTTATTTGCTTTTCCGATTTTGAGAGGTGGCAAACCGAAAGAAGCAAAACACAATTTACGCGTTTGCACTCAGTTTTCGTGCAAGTTGAGCTTTCTTTCTCGCAGCATTGTTTTTATGAAGCAGACCTTTTGCACAAGCCTGATCAACCTTTTTGATCGCCAGGCGAACTGCAGCCTCCTTGTCAGTAGCATTTGCAGCGACAGCGGCATCCGCTTTTTTCAGAACGGTTTTAAGGTTCGATTTAGCAGCTTTGTTTCTCAGGGTTTTGGTCTGAATGACTTTCACTCTTTTTTTAGCAGACTTAATGTTCGGCATCTTTTTGCACCTCCTTCACATAAGCAAACCGGTTTTGGAACACAATATGCTTATACAACTCATGGAACACAGCTTACCAAGGCTTTTGCCTTAAGACACCGGTAAACTGTGACAGCATTAATAATGCTACCATAAATTTTAGAAAAAAGCAAGTCTAAAGAAAAATATTTTCGTTAAAAAGCAGAGAGGCGGCAAAATTTTGATGAAACCACAAATTCGTACCGATTTAGCAGTTGAAAGTGTAGAGCAGCTTAAAAGGGAACCATCTGGTGTGAAAAAAAACCAGTATGAAAAAGAAGGAGTAACCGTTACCAGAGTTGAGGTTCTGAACCAATGTTCCGCTGAAAAACTGGGGAAACCAATTGGAAGTTATGTCACCATTGATTTAACACCGTTTCAGTCCGTCAGCAGTAACTTTGAAGGTGAACTTTCAGTGGTAGCGGAAGAACTTCAAAAGCTGCTTCCAGAACAGGGATTGATCTTGGTAGCAGGACTTGGAAATGACCAAATTACTCCTGACGCCATAGGTCCTAAGACAGCGTCTGGCGTATTGGCCACCCGCCATGTGACAGATGGATGTAATTATATTGAAGGCCTTTCTGATCTCCGTCCAGTTGCTGTGATTTCACCGGGGGTTTTAGGGCAGACTGGAATTGAAACGGCAGAATTTATCCATTCGGTTTGTGACAGGATCAATCCGGCCGCAGTAATTGCCGTAGATGCGTTAGCTTCAGGTAGCATCCGACGTTTGGGTAGTACTGTTCAACTTACCGATACCGGAATATCTCCTGGCTCGGGAGTTCAGAACAAAAGAAAAGCACTCAACCGGGAAGAAATCGGCATACCAGTCATCGCATTGGGAATTCCAACGGTTGTAGATGCGGCGTCGGTTGTTGTCCGTGCCCCGGCGGGAGAGCAGCCGGAAACAGAGGAACTTTCCGGTTGCATGGTTACCCCCAGAGAAATAGATGTTATTATTGATAAAGCCGCCTCCATGCTCTCCCTTGCCATTAACAGAGCTTTGCAACCAGATCTTTCGGTAGAAGATATCCTAGGTCTCACAGAGTAAACGGGTTCATTTTTTTCCGTTTGGGACATATAAATAGAATCAGGCGGGTGTAACTCCTGCTTGATATCCCAGCCGTATGGCGGAACGGAGCGTAAAAAAATGAATGATCGCGGGAAAGGAAAAAGAATTGCCAAAAGAGTATTGGCAACTCTGATTTTGTTGCTGCTTAGTCCTTTTTTATATCGTGGAATGATAGAAGGGCTTCCGTATTTTAACGCGGCAGCTGGACAGTTGGCTGTATGGTCTGCGGGTTTGACTTTGCCTGAGGGGGGAAAGGAGCTTTTTAACCAGGAGACCGCACAGACTGATCAAGAGGACTCTTCCAGCCTTCCAGTTCAAACTGTACCTGATTCAGGATCGCTTTCCGGTGACTTATCAGAAAACTCTGAGGATTCGTCGCAGTCCTCGGAAGAAACACCCGTCCGTCCGGAAAATTCAGGAGATATTATCCGCAGGCAATACAAGGGCGCAGCCAGCTCTACACAATTCCAAATTGACAACAATGCCTGGATTAAAAATCTGACAACTCATACCCAGTCAGAAATTTTAGAACAGATTGCTCAGGGACCAGCCTTTAAAATAGATCAATCTGATCAGCCGCAGGTTTTAATTATGCATACTCACACTACAGAAAGTTACGAGCGCCAAACCTTGGATTGGTTTGACAAGGATTTTAACTCCCGGACTACGGATCCGGAATATAACGTTTGCCGGGTAGGGGACGAAATTGAAAAACAACTGAAAGCGGCCGGAATTGGGGTTATTCACGATGAAACCCTTCACGACTATCCAACATTTCCGGGATGTTACGATCGCTCAGCTGTTACGGTACAGAATTATTTAAAGCAGTATCCTACCATTAAAGTGGTACTTGACGTTCATCGTGACGCGATTGAACAACAGGACGGTACAAGAATTGCTCCAGTTGCAAATATTAACGGGAAAAATGCTGCTCAGGTAATGATTATTTCAGGATGCGATGATGGAACTATGGGGTATCCGAATTATTTTCAGAACCTGAAATTTGCCGCGCTCTTGCAGAGTCAGATGGAAGCGGATTATCCTGGACTCGCCCGTCCGCTTTTGTTTGATTATCGCAAGTACAATCAACATTTGACAACCGGCTCCATCCTTCTGGAAATGGGCGGCCATGCCAACAGTATGGAGGAAGCTATTTATGCGGGTGAGTTGGTAGGAAAATCTTTGGCTAGGGCACTTTTAAGTATACAGTCCTAAAGGAGAAGTATGAAAAGGAATAATAAAAAACGAAAAAAATTGTCAAAAGAAGTGTTTCGCAAAGGGATACTCTCGTTTTGTGTTACGACACTGGCTCTTATATTTGTAGCGGGGTCAGCAGTTTCAATTTATAATACAGCGTCCGTTATCTATGGAGAGAATGAGGTAGCGAGCGTGCAAAAAAACCAGACCTCATATGAGTTTACCCTTTTTTCGCAAACAAAAACACTGCCTTCTGAGGAATTGGAGAAATGGATTGACAGTTTGGCAGGGTATAGCCCGTGGCTTCCTGATGAATTCCGTATATTCTTGCTTGCAGTCGAAGGAATTAATCAAGCTGCTGAAACCGTCGTTGCGTTTTGGACAAATCGTTAATTAAAGTATTTGAAGGTTAAAATTTTTAAAACAGAATGAACCGAATAAAGACTTCCCTCATAGGATATAAAAGAAATTCCTATGGGGGTTGTTCCATGATTATAGATAAGACTTATCTGGTCGCCGGAGGCGACCTACGTCAACTATATTTGGCGAAAGCATTGGCGCGTCAGGGAAACAAAGTTTATATTATGTGCTTTGATGAGGCATATGAACTGGATAAACGTTTAATCCCTGTTGAAGTTCCAAAACAGATTACCGAACGACTTGACTGTATCATTTTGCCTCTTCCGGTTACAAATGACGGAATTTTCATTAATACACCTCTTTCTAAAAAACATTTGGAGATTGAAAAGATTTTGGAGAAAGCAGATCCGTCTACCGTGATTTTTGGAGGGAAAATTGAAAAACCGTTTCATACCCTTTGTACCGACCGTGGACTTGAAGTAATTGACTACCTGGAACGCGAGGAACTGGCGGTCTTAAATGCTGTGCCAACAGCAGAGGGGGCCTTAGAAATTTTGATGCAGGAATTGCCTACGACGTTGTTCGGTACAAAATGCTTGGTTACCGGGTTTGGGCGAATTTCAAAAGTTTTGGCCAAGTATTTAACGGCACTCAATGTATCGGTTACAATTGCCGCAAGAAAATTTTCTGATTTGGCTTGGGCAAAGGTGTACGGCTGTAAAGGAATACATATCAGCCGGATGTCCGATACCGCAGGAGAATACGATATGGTTATTAATACAGTTCCGGCAAGGATCTTTAATCATGCGGTACTTTCAAGACTCAAAGATCACTGCTTGGTTCTGGATCTTGCATCAAAACCAGGCGGGGCTGATAACGGAGATAAATTTTTCTACTGAAGCATAAGATTAAAAATGGAGGTGACCTTATGACTCAAAAGGTTCAAATTACCGCAGTGATCCCAAAGAAGGATGCTGTTTCGCTGAAAAAGGCAGTCCAAAGGTTAGGTCGATTGATAGAAGTCGAGGGAGGGGGACTTGTTTTTGAAACAAAGAGCGGTACTGTACTTGAGACTGTCGCGCGAGGATGAAGAAGGTAGAAGTGAATCTCAAAGTATTGCAAATCAACGTGCTTTTCTCCTCAGATATGCAGCGGAGAACGATATGACAGTGGTGGACACCTATATCGATGATGGCTTTACTGGAACAAATTTTAACCGTCCTGGTTTTCGGCGGATGATCTCTGATATTGAGTCTGGACTTATTGATATTGTTTTGGTAAAGGATCTTTCACGGCTTGGAAGAGATCATATTGATACGGGGTATTATTATGAGCGTTATTTTCCGTCAAGAAAAATTCGATTTATTGCCGTCAATGATGGAATTGATACAGAAAGAGAGACAGCGGGAAATGATATGGGATTATTTAAAGCGGCATTTAACGACCTATATGCAAAAGACATTTCTAAAAAGGTAATTACTGCTCTTCAGTCGAAAAAACGCGGGGGAGAATTTATAGGGGCGTTACCACCATATGGATATCAAAAAAGTGCGAAAAATAAAAATAAACTTGAACCGAAATCGGAAGAGGCGGCGGTAGTTCAAAAAATTTATGAATGGCGGCTTCAGGGGGAGAGCTATATTGGAATTGCACGAAGATTGAATTCCCAAGGAGTTCCACCTCCATCTGCTCGAAAAGGGAAAACGGCTTCGGGGTGGAATGACACTTCTGTAAAACGGATTCTTACAAATCCCACTTATTGCGGAAATTTAACTCAAAATCGCAGTAGGAAAATTAATTATAAGGTAGATCGTCGAAAAACACTTCCGCCTGAAGAATGGATCATCGTTCAGAATACGCATGAACCGTTGGTCAGTGAAAAGCTATTTCAAAGTGTACAGAATTCAGTAGAAAAACGGAAGACAGGAACTTATCCATTGAGTGGATTGTTATATTGCGCTGAATGCGGGAGTCGGATGACCTTTATTTCTAGAGGTAGAAATCGGTATGCAGTATGCGGTCAGTGGAAAAGAAGTGGAGGACAGAAATGTTTTTCACATTGCTGTAATGAAAAGACGCTCAATCAGGTTGTACGAGCCAGACTGTGTTCAGTTTTGCAGAAAGAGACGGGAATAAGTATTCCATCGTCGCTTGAAGATGAGAATTTTTTTCATTTTATGCTGGAAAAAGTTGAATTGAACCAAAAAAAAGAACTGTCTCTTTGGTTGAGGTTTAATATTTGAATTTTGTTCGGGAAATCGATATAATGAACCCAGGAAGACGGTACGGGAGGGAAACCCAATGAAACGAGCGGTAGTTTTATCTGGAGGAGGGTCCCGCGGAGGGTATGAAATAGGTATTTGGAAGGCAATGCGGGAGCTTGGTATAGAATATCACATCGTCACTGGTACATCGGTAGGGTCTTTAAATGGGTTAATGATGGTACAGGGGGATTTTTTCTTAGCGGAGAAGATGTGGAGGGCTTTGACGTCTGAGCAAGTTGTTAATCTTTCAATTCCGGAGTCAGGCCAAAAGACGGAGAGCTTGTTTGAACTTCTTCGACAAAGTGTTTTCCGCGGCGGTGCAGATGTTTCACCGTTGGCAGAGACTCTGGATCGTGTTATTGACCTTGAACGTTTTTATGCTTCTCCGGTTGATTTTGGCCTTATTACAGTTTCTTATCCGTCTTTTCGTCCCTTGGTTTTAAAAAAAGACGAAATTCCACCGGAAAAACTCCGCGATTATCTGATGGCTTCCGCTGCCTGCTTTCCCGCTTTTCAACCGCGTGAAATAGATAACCATTATTATATTGATGGAGGCTTTTTTGATAACCTGCCAATTAATCTTGCGTTGGAAATGGGTGCACGGGAGGTTATTGCAGTAGATCTCCAGGATTTCAGCAGAATTCAGCCAGTTCGAGATAAAAAAGTAAAGATTATACGGATTGGAAGAAAAAAGCGAAAGACTCTTGGTCCGCTTTTGGCTTTTAATCCGGCTCAAACAGAGAAAAATATCTGTTGGGGTTATTTGGATGGTATGAAGGCGTTTGGCGCTATGGAAGGGGATTCTTATGCTTTTGTCAAGGGCTTTTTTACGGATGAGACAGTTCAGATTGGTAAAATTTGTGCGGATTTTTTACAACGTTGTGTTCAAGAAATGGCTGTTTATCAGCTCGATTCTGTGGTCGCTTTGGCACATCTTAAAAGGGCACTTGGCAGGTATATAAATTCAGAAGGAAAGCCCATTTTGCAAAGAGTGATCTTGTGTTGCGTTGAATGTACTGCCTCAATTTTAGAATTAGACAGTACACAAGCCTACACGTTGGAAAGTTTTCATCAATCTGTCCTGGAAAAGCTGAACAATGCGGTTCCGCTTCCTCCCGATATACGGGCGTTAGCGTTAGATAAAAGCCTTTCACCACGAGAAAAATTCATAATTCTTGGTAGATTCCGTGGGTCGGATTTGTTGCAATTTGTCTGCCAAAGGTTGCGGCAGTATTTACAGGGAAAACTACCGCCTCGTAAATTGGTTCAGCTTATGGCTGCTTTTCCAAGATTTCTGCTGGCTGCCGTTTATTGTGAAGCGTTGCGTCAATTTGAAGATAAAAGAAAATGATTTTAACATCTATATTAAAAAGCTGTTCAAACCGATGGAGTTGTGATACAATAATACCGAGTTCTATTGAATTAATTGAAAATGGGGGCTGCGGTTATGGAGTATGTAATCACCACGGATACCACTTGTGATATGTCCCAAGATTTTTTAGATAAAAATGGCGTTGAAGTTTTGGCTATGCCTTATACAGTTGATGGTATCACCTATACTGGACTGGGAGATGACCGTCTCTCTCCAGAAGAGTTTTATCAGAAATTACGTGCCGGTTCGATGCCTCAGACTGCTCAGGTGAATCCTGATCAGGCGGCAACGTTGTTTGAAACATATTTAAATAAAGGGATCAGTGTCCTTCATATTGCGTTTTCGTCTGCGTTAAGTGGCAGTTATCAGAGTGCAGTCATTGCTGCAGAAGATTTAAACGAACGCTACCGGGATCAAGATGTTAAAGTAGTTGTTGTGGATTCAAAGTGTGCTTCGATGGGAGAGGGCCTTTTTGTGTTTTATGCCGTTAAATTAAAACAGGAAGGTAAAAGTTTTGAAGAAGTGAGAAAATGGCTCGAAGACCATAAACTTAATGTGTGTCATAATTTTACAGTTAATGATCTCTTCCACCTTCACCGCGGCGGGAGAGTTTCCAAAACAGCTGCAGTTTTTGGCTCTATGTTAGGAGTGAAACCGGTTCTCCATGTAGACGATGAAGGACGGTTAATCCCCATTCAAAAAGTCCGCGGCCGGAAGCAGTCTCTTTTTATGCTGGTGGACAATATGGAAAAATTGGTTGGCAGTATGAAAAATGAGACTGTTTTTATCAGCCATGGTGACTGTTTGCAGGACGCTGAACTTGTTGCTGATGAGGTTAAAAAGCGTTTCGGAGTAAAAGATATTAAAATTGGCTTTATTGGTCCGGTTATTGGTACGCATTCCGGAGCAGGTACAGTAGCTCTTTTCTTTTTGGGAGAGCATCGATAAGATGAGCCTGTAAAATAAGTATATTAAAGCCCGCCTGAACACGTGTAAATGTGTTGGGCGGGCTTTTTGACTAAAAAGGGGAGGATGATAAGGAATGACCAAAGATACCTGTGAAAAGTCAGAAGGCTTGGATATAAAGCTGTTCTGATTTATAGAAATCCAGGCTATTGGAAATTTAGATTTGTGTGGGTGGAGCAGTTTGATATAGACATACCCCACAACTATCAGATATTTAAAATGGTTCTTGTAACACTTGCAAATGCTGCTGGTAAATTTTTAGAAAGTTCTGTTTTTAATCCAGATGAAATAAAAGATGAAAAGGATAAAAAGGTAAAAATCAGAGAAATTTTATTCAATATTGGAATGAAAATTTTACCTCTTCGCCATCACGGGGGGTGGATTTTGAACTGGCAAAACAGCTTGGTATAAAAGTGATTTGGGCACTCTCTTTACCTGGGAAAGTGGCGCCGGTTACTTCCGGCGAAATTATCTGCGACACCATACAAAATATTTTAACAGAAAGAGGTGACGTCAGATGAGTAAAAAGAGACTGGGGTTTGCTCTGTGTGGATCCTTTTGCACGTTTCGAGAAGTAATAGATCAGTTGTCAAAACTTTCAAAGAACTATGAAATTACGCCTATTATGTCTTTCAACGCTTCAAATCTTGATACTCGATTTGGACGCGCGCTGGATTTTGTCGAAGAATTAGAACAAATTTGTGGAAGACCGGTTCTCAGAACCATCCAGGATACAGAACCGATTGGTCCCAAAGATATGTTTGATCTCTTGGTTGTAGCGCCCTGTACAGGAAATACGCTTGCAAAACTTGCGGCTTCAATTACTGATACTCCTGTAACAATGGCTGTAAAATCCCATTTAAGGGGGGCAAAACCTGTTCTTTTGGCAGTTTCAACGAATGATGCACTGAGCGGAAGCGCAAAAAATTTAGGGACTTTGTTAAATTTGAGGCATTATTACTTTGTGCCAATGCGGCAGGATAATCCGACTCAAAAGCCTAATTCTTTGGTAGCACGGTTTGATTTATTAGAGGAAGCAATTGAATCAGCTTTGAAGGAAAAGCAGATGGAGCCGCTTTTTCGGTGAAAACAATTTGATCCCTGTGTCAGGCAACACAGGGATCTTTTTTATAACTTAAAAATTTTGGCCGCAGATTGACAAAGAAGGGATAAAACGGTAGTATAATAGGGATACAATAAAGAAAACAGGAAAGAAACAGGAAAGGAAGACCTTAAATGGCGATGGTACGAACCAGATTTGCGCCCAGTCCGACAGGGTATATGCATGTGGGTAATCTTCGCACTGCCCTTTATGCGTACCTGCTTGCCCGCAAAAACAATGGAAAGTTTATTTTAAGAATTGAAGATACAGACCGAGAACGCTATGTTGAAGGAGCTGTCGATATTATTTATAATACCCTTCGTCAGGCAGGGCTTTATTGGGATGAAGGCCCGGATATCGGGGGGCCTTTTGGTCCTTATGTTCAGAGTGAGCGGATGGGTATGTTTAAAGATTATGCGCTTAAACTTGTTGAAAGCGGACATGCTTATTATTGTTTCTGTGACAAGGATCGTCTTGAAGAGTTAAAAAAAATTCAGCAGGCGTCTGGAATGGCTCCAAAATATGATGGCCATTGCAGAAATTTAACCAAAGAGGAAATTGAGGAGAAACTGAAAGCAGGTGTTCCCTATGTAATACGGCAGAAAATGCCAACAGAGGGAACAACTACATTCCACGACGAAGTGTTTGGAGATATTACGGTTGAAAATTCTGTCCTTGATGATCAGATCTTAATTAAGACGGATGGAATGCCGACTTATAATTTTGCTAATGTTGTGGATGACCATACAATGGGAATTACCCATGTAATCCGTGGAAATGAATATCTTTCATCAACGCCGAAATATAATCTTCTTTATGAGGCTTTTGGCTGGGAAAAACCAGTTTATGTTCACTGCTCTCCCGTTATGAAAAACCAGACCGAAAAGCTTTCTAAAAGAAATGGTGACGCTTCTTTTGAGGATTTAATTGAAAAAGGGTATTTGACTGAGGCTGTTGTCAATTATATTGCGCTGCTTGGTTGGAGTCCGAAAGGTGAAGAGGAGATTTTTACCCTGGATGAGCTGGTACAAGAATTTGATATTTCAGGGATATCTAAGTCCCCTGCGATTTTTGATCCGGTTAAACTTAAAGCGATCAATGGTGCTTATATTCGTCGGATGCCGCTGGAGAGATTTGAAAAGTTGGCGTTGCCCTACATTCGCCAGAGCTGTAAGAGGGAAGATGTTGACACCAGACTGATTGCTCGTGTGCTTCAATCCCGTACAGAGTTGTTCACGGATATTCCAGAGCAGATTGACTTTATTGATGAGCTCCCGGCTTATGAAAATTCCCTTTATTGCCATAAAAAGATGAAGACAAATGAAGAAAATTCTCTTGAAAGTTTGCGGGCGGTTCTCCCTGTTTTGGAAGGGCTGTCCGAGTGGAATGAGGAATCAATTCACAATGCGCTTTTTGATCTGATTGCAGAAAAAGGTGTGAAAAATGGGCTAATTCTTTGGCCGGTTCGGGTTGCAGTTTCAGGAAAACAGTTTACGCCGGGTGGCGGTGTGGAAATCTGTGCAATCCTTGGGAGAGAGGAGTCTTTAAAGCGAATTCGAAAAGGGATTGAACAGTTGGAAAAATAAAAGATAATATAACAAAAAAGATAAGGTAAAAATTAAAAAGGCGTGGAATTTACACTGAATTCCACGCCTTTTTAATTTTGCTTTAAGGGGTGTTTTACCATCAACCTTCCATTAACAATGGAGCAATGTATACTTTTCCCTCACTCCAACCGCGTTGTTGAGAAACGGCAAGGAACGTCAGACTAATACATCCGGTTTCAAAATTATTTTTGCTTCTTCTTTCAGTTTTTTGATATTTCCGCAGAACAAGTCGTAATATTGCTTTTTTCGCTTCTCCTCTTTGACAGAGTTCCCCGTATGAAAGGGAATATAATGAAATTAAATTCCAAAATATGAGGAACGAATGAATTTTTAGAGGTGTCAAGACGTGAAAACTGCACTGCAAATGAAAACCACGGAACGGCTGAATCGCTTTCAAGGTGTTGAAGCGATAATCCGGTATGGAATTGTTTTTTTGATGGCGGCACTGGCTTCCAATGCGCGGATGGTAGGTGGACTTGCTGGAATGGGAATTGCCTTATCAGCCTCACTGCCTCGGAATTATTCCTGCGCGGCAATTGCTGGAAGTTTGCTTGGGTACTATTTGTTTGGCAATCATGGGGATCAAATGGTTTTGTTACCCGCTCTGGTTATCCTTTTAGCGGTTAAACTTTTTGTTCGTCCTGTTTCGGTACTTAAGGCGTCGCCTTTATCGCTGGGATGTATTTCCTTTGCAGTGATGTTCTGCTGCGGGGTAGGGGCCTCTATGGTGGAAAAAGCGGGAATGATGGTTTATTTGCTCAGGATTCTCCAAGCTTTCCTTTGCTTTGCGGTTACTTTTTTCAGTACAAATGCAGTTCGAGCATTTTTTTCTCCGAGAGATCTGCGCCATTATACAATTCGTGAACTTGTTAGTATTGGCATTGTTACGGCTATATTCTTACTGGCTCTCTGTGATTTTAAAATTTTTACCTTTTCATTAGGTCGGATTATAGGAATGTTAATAGTCCTGTATTTTATGGGAAAGGGCGGTTTTGTCAGCGCTGCTGTGGCGGCGGGGGTCTCCGCAGCATTTGCTCTTTATAGCGCTGATTTTGCTCCTTATTGCGGCGCAATGATGATGGGAGCAATTCTTGGAAGCGCTTTAAAACCAATTGGAAAATTCGGTCAGGTTGCTGTCTTTCTCGCTCTTAATACCTGTGGGAGTCTTTTGGTGAGCACCGGACAAGAGACGGTTATTTATCTACTGGATTCCTTTTTGGCGGCAGCAGTTATCGCCGTAATTCCCGGCCGCCTTTTAAGCGGAAGCTTTCAGACATCAGTTGACACCGTGGGAATACGAACCTGTGGAGGAAAAGAAAGTTGGCTTTCCGGCCGCCTTAAGTTTGCGTCACTCGCAATTCACGATCTTCGTACGTCAGTTGACGCCGTATCAGAGAAAATGCAGGAAAACACAGTTCCGGATATTACTTCGGTTTATCATAGAAGTGCCGACAGTGTCTGCCTTCACTGTGGCCTTAAAATGTTCTGCTGGGAAACGCAATATGATACAACCTGGCAGGCGCTGGAAACAATGACGCCTATCCTAAAAAAAGAAGGAAAGATCCGCGAGGATCAAATGCCTCAGTATTTTCAAAATAAATGTTGTAAATTTAGTTCTCTAACAGCCGCAATTAACCAAAATTATCAAAGTTACCTTTCCCATAAACAGGCTGCTCGGATGGTAGAAGAAGCAAAACAGGTTTCTTCTGAACAACTTGATGGCGTTGCAGATATGCTCTGTGAAATTGGTGAGGAAGTTGGAGCGGTTGCCTCCGTAGATGAGCGTGGAACAGAAAAGGTGCATACAGTACTTCGTAACCTGGGAGTAGAGGCGGATCAAATTGTCAGCTATACCGATAAAAACGATCGTACGGGAGTGGAAATTTATTTGAAGGCGCCTGTTCCGGTTTCAGAACAGATTCTCTGTGAAAATTTATCATCAGCACTTGACCGCGATTTTGATTTGCCAAGTGTGACTGAAATCGGGAAACAGGTAAAACTTTCTTTTTTTGAAATGGCTCGTTATCGTGTCGATTTTCACGCAGAACAGTATCCTGCCTCAGGAGAACAACACTGCGGTGATTGCTATGAGACTTTTCTGGATTCAAAGGGCTTTTTTCATCTGGTTTTAAGTGATGGGATGGGAAGTGGAGGACGTGCGGCGGTTGATTCTGTAATGACCTGTTCGTTTATTCTGAAATTGATTAAGGCAGGATTTGGGTTTGAGTCCGCTATCAAGCTTGTAAACTCATCGTTACTAGTTAAGGCTCCGGATGAATCCCTCGCAACAATCGATATTTTGCGGGCCGATCTTTATACAGGGCAGATCGAATTGTTAAAGGCCGGCGCTGCGCCTACTTTTATTCTGAAGGGAAATACAGTTCAAAAACTGGAGTCGGATTCGCTTCCAGTGGGAATTTTAAAAGGAGTGGGGTTTGATCGCCAGAATAGTAAGCTGTCAGATGGCGACTTGGTTCTGGTGGTGTCGGATGGAGTTACCGCTACAGGAACCGATTGGATTGAAGCGGAACTTGAGTTAAATGCCAGGAAATCTGTCAGAGAAATTGCTGGAAGAATTGCCAATGAAGCAAAAAGGAGAAGGATTGACGGACACAGTGATGATGTAACCGTAGTGGCGGTACGGATAGCGGCTGAAAATTAACAATCATAAGTCAAAAGGGTTCTGTGAAATTTCACAGAACCCTTTTGACTTATGATTGTTTCCAGGGATTATTGGGATCGGGATCAGTTGGATCCCAGCCACGGTTAGGACTACTGGGGTCAATGGTAATAGAAGCGGGCTTCCCAAGGGGACCTGGATCCTCTCCGTCATAAATCGTAACGGGAGTTCCCGCCTCGCAGTTGTCGTAGATCCATTTAACATCTTCGACGGATAAACGGACGCAGCCGGCGGAAGCTGTCGATCCTAGTTTATTGTACTCATCATATTCCAGATCTGATTTGTCCTGTGTAAAATACGGAACGGAGTGAAAAGCAATACTTCCATAAATTCGGATCGTATATTGACCGTAAACACCGCCGTATAAAAGAAGCCAAGGATATCTGGCGCCGAGATTAAAATTTCCGAGCGGGGTATTGGAGCCGCCTGTCGAGCAGACCATAGCTTTGAAAGGCTGATATTCATGATTCTCATCCAATTTGTAGATGGTAACCGTATTCTGTGCACGGTTGATCGAAATAGAGTAAGTTGTTTTGGGATCGGATTGGGAAGGAGAGGGATCCTGTTTGGGAACGGGTTTTTGCCCAATTACCAGTTCAGTACTGGCATTAGAAGAATTCCCTTTGGCATCTGTCGCCGTAACCGTAACCAGATAAGTTCCGGAATCGGTGGAAGAAGGCATTTCCACCGTATTTCCGTCTGCGTCTGTAACGACAAATGAAAGCGTACAACTTTCTCCAGAATTATCTGTGCAGTTTTTCAGAAAATCATCTTCGCTAAATTGATCTCCATATTCAACTGATACATGGTTTAAAGAAAGGACGGGTGGGGTGGTATCGGTGACTGTCAGGGAAGAAACAAAAGCTTCTGGCCATCCTTCGCAGTGGATCAAAACATCGTATTTTCCAACTGGGAGAGACTCGTCACCATTCTCGTCAAGCAAAAAAATTGTTCTGCTTTCAGTATCAATATATTTTATAACCGTTTTCTCCGCTTCGAAATTTCCAAGATGGGAAAAGTATTTTTCCGGTGTTGGAACAGAAGTGCCGGCTTCAACCTGTAGGCCATTATTAGGTACAGGGGTAATTTCTTTCAGATAGTTTTGATACCATATTAGAACCATTCCCGCAGCCAGTAAGAGAACAACTACACAGATCCCTATTCCAGCTATAATTTTTCCTTTGCGCGTTAAACCTTTCTTCGCCATAAAATCCCCCTTGGATTATTTACAGGCAGGTGAACCCACCGTCAATAATCAAGTCGGCTCCTGTTGTATAACTGGATGCATTGCTTGCCAGGTAAATGACAGCACCTGCCAGCTCGTCTGGCGTGGCAAGACGGTGCATTGGCACCGCATTTTCCCAAAAAGAAATCCAGCTTGGGTCGACACTTGAAATCATTTCAGTCATAGTATATCCGGGACTGATAGAGTTTACTCGGATTCCGTATCCGCTCAATTCTACCGCGAGCACTTTGGTCATATGAACCACAGCGGCTTTGGAAGTATTGTATGCGGCCTGTGGCTGTGGAAGGTTAACAATGGAGCCGGAGATCGAGGCGGTATTAATAATAGAGCCTTTTATGCCGCTTTGAATCATATATTTTGCCGCCGTATGAGCCATCAGGAAAGTGCCGTTTACATTGACATCGATTACTTTCAGCCATTCAGAATAGGAAAGGTCCATAACCGGTTTGTGCTGGCAGATCCCTGCGTTATTAAACAAAACGTCGATCTGTCCAAATTCTTTGACAAAATCCGCCAATGTTTTTTCAACGTCTTCCGGATTCGAAATGTCACAGCCATAACCCTGCGTGTGAACGGAAGTTTTTTCAGCAATTTCTGTAGCGGCTTTTTTTGCCGGTTCTTCGTGAGTACCGATAATGCCAATATTTCCACCAGCTTCGGCCAGACAGTCTGCTACTACCCGCCCAATTCCGCGACTACCGCCAGTGACAAGAATATTTTTTCCTTTGAGTGAGAAGCGTTCCATAAATGACATTGAAGATTCCTCCTTGATTCATTGCTCTTTCTTTTCAGAATATTATGGGTCAGACTTAAAGTCAAGAAACAATTTTGCGGTTTTACCAAAAGGCAAGACAAAAGCCGGGATAAAGAATCCCGGCTTTAACAACAGCAGATAAAAATTTTATGCTTTATTAACCGATCCAAAAAGCTCCATTTTTTCTTTTACAGTCGCCTTGATTGCCTCAAACCCAGGAGCAAGCAGTTTACGGGGATCAAATCCCTTACCCTCCAGGTCTTTTCCAGCTTCAATATATTTTCGTGTAGCTTCTGCAAAGCTCAACTGACACTCTGTGTTGACGTTAATTTTGGACACGCCAAGCGAAATTGCCGTTTTAATCATATCTTCCGGAATACCGGTACCACCGTGGAGAACCAGAGGCATTTCACCAGTTAATTTTTGGATTTCAGCGAGAACATCAAAATTCAAGCCTTTCCAGTTTGCGGGGTATTTTCCGTGAATATTACCAATGCCGGCAGCCAGCATGGTCACGCCTAAATCGGCAATTTGTTTGCATTCCTGAGGATCAGCAACTTCTCCCGCGCCAATTACCCCGTCTTCTTCGCCGCCAATTGAGCCAACCTCGGCTTCCAGAGACATTCCTTTGTCAGCCGCGATTTTGATCAGCTCTTTGGTTTTAGCGATATTTTCCTCAATCGGATAATGAGAACCATCAAACATGATAGAAGAGAAGCCTGCCTCTACACATTTGAGGCATCCTTCATAAGAACCGTGGTCAAGATGCAGCGCAACTGGAACCGTGATTTTAAGCTCTTCCAGCATACCGTTTACCATTCCAACAACGGTTTTATAACCTGTCATATATTTTCCTGCACCCTCTGATACGCCGAGGATTACCGGGGAGTTAAGCTCCTGAGCAGTCAGAAGAATAGCCTTGGTCCACTCCAGGTTGTTGATGTTAAACTGACCGACAGCGTATTTTCCAGCTTTTGCTTTGGTCAACATCTCTTTTGCAGATACTAACATTTTAAAAATCCTCCGTTCATCTTTTTATAACCACACCGGAATCAGCTTGCGGGAATATAAAAAATCCGTAGCGGTTGGAACCGTTTTGGTTAAGCCTCCGGTGGTTATTTTTATAACAAATTAATTATATACGAAAAGACGGGTAAAAGCAAATATTTTTCTTTTAAAAAGTAAACCTTAGGCTGTTTCTGATTTCGGTTCTCCCAGCTTTCCGCAACGGACAGCGTGAAAAAGGTATTGTTGGGCTACTCCGGCGGTTTTTAAAAATTGCTCTGGAAGTCCATTAGGATAGTAACACTTCATAACACGTTTAATCCAAACATCAGTAGGAAAAGCTTCCAGACGATGAAAACCATACAGTAGAGCACAGTCTGCCACCTTAGGTCCCACTCCCATAATCTGCATCAAAGAATTTTTAGCTTCTATGTAAGGCAGCAGCGCAATTTTTTTCAAATCCACGCTGCCTTCAGTTACTTTTTGAGCGGCGTCTAGGATATATTTTGCCCGAAACCCTGCCCGAAGCACAGAAAGGTTGTCCAAAGTTTCAGCTGAAAGTCGTTGAGGAGAGGGAAAAGAAAAGTTGCCATTTTCTAATGGATTACCAAAAGTCTCACAAAGTCTTTTTACAATCCCTTTTATACGGGGGATATTGTTATTTTGAGAGATGATAAAGGAACACAGTACTTCCCATGGATCCTGACGGAGAATTGTAATACCGCCGGAAAATTCACAGGCGAATTTTAAAACTGGATCAGATTGATAAAGAGTTTTACAGGAAGCATATGGTCCTTTTAAATCGAAATAAGACTCCCAGAAAGGAAGGTCCTCCTCTTCAATACCAAATAGGATCAGTTTTTCTTTGTCCTGACAGACTTTGAGCAAGCGTTTCCCAACAATGCCTTGATAACCGTTCCCTTCCGGCTCCCATCGAAAAGCCTGCCCGCAGTTTAGGGTGTCGGCCAGAGAAAAATCGGGAGCGGATAGGGTAAGCGCTTGTTTATGCATATCCCAACCTCCTGTCTTGCATCTGATATTTGCTTTTCAGTGTAACATATTTCGAGTGAATTCGACAAGAATTTTATCCTGTGTAAAACTGGAAATTGCAGGGTTGAGGAAAAAAGAATATAATAAAGTCCAGGATCAAAAACTCCGGAGAGGAGAAAAACATGGAGAAGCTTTTGGAAAATGTGAAGCGGTATACGCTTTTCTTGATAGGATTATTTGTAATGGCTGTTGGAATTGCTTTGATGGTCAGAGCGGAATTGGGTACATCTCCGATTTCTTCCATCCCTTATGTGTTTAGCCTGAAATTTTCAGAAATATCTCTTGGTGTTTTTACCATTCTTTGGAATATCTTCTTGATATTGGGGCAGGTCTTAATTTTAAGGCGGAAGTTTAGATGGTTTCAGTTAGTACAAATTCCGTTGACTTTTTTATTTGGGATTTTTGTGGATTTTTCTAAATATATTCTGGATTTTCTACATCCACAGGAGTATTGGAAGCAGGCGGCAGTACTGATTTTGGGGTGTCTAGTACTTGCCCTTGGAGTGAGTTTTACGGTGGTAGCTGGGGTGGTAATGAATTCGGGTGAAGCCTTTGTGAACGCTGTAGCACAGCAGACAGGAAAAAATTTTGGAACCATCAAAGTATTTTTTGACAGCGCTTTGGTTTTGCTGTCAGCGGCGTTTTCACTTTTGTTTTTTGGACGTATTGTGGGTGTACGGGAAGGTACAGTAATAGCGGCACTGCTCTCAGGATTTATAATCCGTTTTTTTAATCGGTTGTTAACTCCTGTCATAGAGCGATGGTTCTGTGGAAGCCGCCCAAAAGAAGAACAGAACTTCTCTCAATCCGGATGAAAGGAAAGTTTGAAGCTCTATAGAAAAGTATTGAATGACATTTTCTGCTTTAAAAAATTTAACTTATATATCACTCTAGATAGAAAGAAAAGGAGATTTAGCAATGCAAGAACGTATTTATACCATTCCGATTCACGACGTATTTGAGCCGAGAGATGGTTGCCCAATCTGTCGGATGAGAGACATTTTGGAAGAGAGATGTGTAGAGTATATTACTGGTGCTGCCATGATGGATCCAGATGTTCGGATGGAAACAAATCGTCTGGGATTCTGCAAACACCATTTCGAAATGATGCGGGCGCGAAAAAATCGGCTTTCATTGGCGTTGATTCTGGAAACAAGGCTTGCCGAAATACACAAAATGACATTCGAAAAAAAGAAAATACTTTCCAGAAAGGGAGAAGTGGAAAAGCCGACCTGCTATGTCTGTCAGAAAATTGAAGGAGTCATGGATGGAATGCTGGACAATGTTCTTAAACTTTTTGTGACGGACGCTGATTTTCGCAGCCTTTTTTCTGAGCAGGAAGTAGTTTGTCTGCCTCACTATGAATTGTTGGTAAAACACGCCGTCCGGAAGCTATCAAAAAAGCAATTGCCTGATTTTATGACTTCACTTACTTCTCTGACAGAACACTATCTTACGACTTTGACGCAGGATGTTCATTTTTTTACGACCCGATTTGATTATCGTTTTGGAGGCAAAGATGCTGAGTGGGGGAATTCCAAAGATGCTATTGAGAGGGCAATCTGGTTTTTAACTTCCAGAAAATGATTTAGGGAAAAGGACGGATGGCATCGTGTATATTTTTTGTATGTTATGTATATACAAATGGTATCATCCAAAAATTTCTTTCCACAGTTTGATAAAAAAACAACAATCCCCAAGCCATGCGGGTTTTCCACTCTTTCCACAGAGTTTTCAACAGTTTGTAGCTTTTAAAAGATGTCATTAGAAACAAAATGAGTTAAAAGTACTACAAAATGTATATTTTTCCCCTTGGCGGTCAATCTTTTTGTTGAAAACATTGTGAAAATGGTTGGAAAATCCAAGCCTGAATAGTGCCTTGGTATTTGTGGAAAGTGGGGAAATAAATATGGTAAAAGGGGTTAGCAAACAAATTGTGGAAGTGATTCATACAGAAAACGAATATTTTGAAAAAGCTATTCTTTTTGTCAATCCTGAAAAATTTGAGTTGGAAAATCACGAGCTGAAAGAACAGGCGGATCTGTTTGTAAATACCTATCTTACCCCAAAACGGTCATCAAGAATATTTACTCCTGTTTTATGGAATTTGCTGAAGGTAGGGGGAGGAGCTTTAGGTGGAGCGCTAACCGCCGTCCTTTTGCTAACACACTAAATTTTGGATGTAAAAACTGTGTGAATAATTGTTTTATTTTGTCGTAAACTGTGGTATAATATCTCCAAAATATATGGAGAATGCCACAGTTAATTTTTGGGTTTAAGCTATACAGGTTGGAAGGATGTGAGCCATGAGAAAGCAGGAAGACCGACACGAAAAAGAAAACAGCATTATTATAGGGCGGAACGCGGTCCTAGAAGCATTAAACGCTGGAGTGGAGTTGGATAAGCTTTTTGTGGCGGATCATCCGCAGACCGGAAGTGTCAACAAAATCATTGCGG
>CAUABB010000003.1 GCA_958427155.1 uncultured Oscillospiraceae bacterium
TTTTAACCCCTTTAAAAAAGCGGTGTGAAGCATTCACACCGCTTTTCATTAATTTTTCCTATCAAACAGACAATTCCTCTCCGCAGGAACTAGGTTCTAATTCAACCGGCGCGGCCGCCAGTTCAAATTCCGCCGAAACCATTCGCTGCTCCCGACGCTTGCAATAAAGATTGTTCGCGGCCATCACAAGAAAACTAACCGCCGGCAAACTAATCATCAAGAAGATCATCGGGTCAATCCCAATGGCGCTGGAAATAACACCACCTAAAAAGCTCCCGAAGATATTCCCCAGCCCCATGCAGGCACCATAGCCGGTCTGCGCGGTAAAAAGAGAACGATGATCCACCACCCGCTGGATATACATCACAACCGCTCCCAGCATGATCCCATAGGCGGGACCGTGAAAAATATGCGCCACAACAATCATGGGGATATTCCAGGCAGCCCCCAATAAAAACATTTTCACAATAATCGCCAGATATCCTACCGCCATCAGAGCGGCAGGGCGAAAACGGCTTCCGTATTTTGACATCAACAGCAAAAAACACATTTCACAGCCCGACATCACTGTCATCATCAGGCCGTATTGGAGATTGCCGCCGCCAAGCTCGGTAAGCTTAACCGACATAAAGGTGTGCCCGGCGCTCATTCCGGTTGTCATGAGTAGAAAGGTTAGAACAAGTATCAGATACTGCTTGTTTCGGATCAACTTTTTTAAAATATCCGAAAAACTTTCTTCCCCTTCCTGAACCTCCGACTTGCGTCTCGCAACCACCGCCTGCGGCTCTTTGGTTTTAAAGACCACCAAACAGAAAACAACACAGCACAGCAAAAAAGTCGGCGTCATCAGCCACATTCCGAAAGCATCCAGCAGAAGTCCGTATCCCATTGCCGTAAACGCGTAACCCATCGACCCAAAGCTACGTACAGCGGCATAATTGATATGATACCCGTTCGCGTTCATCCGGACGATCCACGCATCCACAACCTGGGCGAGCGGCTGGTACATGAAGCCGATCACCATCATCGCAAAGATTGTCAAAGCAACGCTGTCCTCACTGAACGGAAGGATCAGAGAACCCGCCATCGCGATCAAAAGTCCGCCCATGAAGAACTTTTTAATTTTCGGCTTCCTGTCGCAAAAAACTCCCCAAAGAGGCTGTGCCAAAACATTTGTCAGCGCAACCAACATGGTGGCGATTCCAATGGTAAACTTATCGTATCCGCGGCTGTTGTAAAGCATCACGGCGAATTGTAAAATGGTACACTGCGCCATCCAGTACATTCCCTGCAGCATTCCATACTTAACGGTTGTTTTGGAGCTTTCTTTCATCGTAATATTCCTTTAATTCAAAGTATAAAAGTTTGATTGGTTCTGGAAAACAAATTCGAGGATGGATAAAAAATCGGGATGAGATTCCTCATCCCGATTTTTAGTTCATATTCTGTTATGTAGACACCGCTTAGATGGTACCGTCCCAAGTAGAAACCTCGGTATTCTGCATCTCAACTTCATCAAACCAGCGCTGTGTCACACACTTGCTTTCGGTAAAGAAGCGGTAAGCGTCTTTTCCAAGGCAGTGCAGATCCCCAAAGAAGGACTCTTTATGACCCGCAAACGGGAACACGCCAACCGGAACCGGAATACCAACGTTAACGCCAACCATTCCGCCATCGGTATGGCGGACAAACTCACGGGCAAAATAGCCGTTCTGGGTAAAGATAACGGAACCGTTCGCGTAAGGATTTCCGTTCATTACCTTTAAGCCCTCTTCAAAGTTTTTAACCCGTTTGACACAGAGAACCGGCCCGAAAATTTCTTCCCGTCCAATCGACATATCTTCTGTGACATGATCAAAAATAGTCGGCCCAACATAATAACCGTTCTCGTAGCCCTCAACTTTACAGCCGCGGCCGTCCAAAACCAGCTCAGCGCCTTCTTTTACGCCCTTTTCAATGTCAGCTACAACTTCATCATAGTGTTTCTTGTATGTAACCGGTCCAAGTTTTGAAGTCTTATCATAAGCCGGTCCGACCTTAATCTTTTTAGCCTGTTTGACCAGCTCATCTACAAACTTATCTGCAATGGCTTCCTCAACAACGACAACCGGCAAAGCCATGCAGCGCTGACCAGCACAGCCGTAAGCGGAGTTGATAACGCCCGCGACGGTTCTTTCAATCGGGGCGTCCGCCATAATAAGAGCGTGGTTCTTCGCCTGGGTCAGGCACTGAACGCGTTTTCCGGTAGCGGCAGCTTTCTGGTAGATCATCTTGCCGACCGGAGTGGAGCCGACAAAGGTAATGCCCTTGACATCCGGATGGTTGAGGATAACGTCAATCTCGTTTCTGGAGCAGGTGACAATGTTGACAACGCCGTCCGGTACGCCAGCATCTTTGTAGAGCTGCGCGAACATCATCGCAGTTTTCGGGGTCAGGCTGGCCGCCTTAAGGACAATGGTGTTACCACAAGCAACGCAAATCGGGGTCATCCAGCCGAAGGGGATCATAGCCGGGAAGTTGACCGGGACAATGCCCGCAAAAACACCGATCGGCTCACGGTACTGAACTGTATCATAGCCTCTGGAGGCGTCCATCAGGCTTTCGCCCATCATCAGAGACGGCGCCTGGGTGGCAACTTCGGTACCCTCTTTTGCTTTCAGGACGTCACCCTCAGCCTCGGACCAAACCTTGCCGTTTTCTTTGGCAACGCTCATGGTCAGCTCATCCATCCGCTCAATGATAAGCTCACGGACTTTGTACATGATCTGCGCGCGTTTAATCGGCGGGGTGGCGCTCCAGGCCGGGAAAGCGGCTTTCGCGGCGGCGATTGCAGCGTTGACCTCGTCTACGGTGCAGCAGGGAGCCTCTCCAGTTTTCTCGCCGGTGCTGGGATTGTGGAGATCGTAGTATTTATCAGTCTTTGACTCTACAAACTCACCGTTGATAAACATTTTAAGTTTTTCCATGAAATTCTTTCCTTTCTTGACCGGATCTATCTGGTTTTTATTTTACATAGTCATCAATATCTACATCTTCGTGGTATTTATATCCGGAAGGATCGGCGGCGGGAGCATAAACGCAAACCGCCTTCATCTCAACACTGCCGGTATTTTGAAGCATATGGATTTTCGCCTTCGGGAAAACGATAACGCTTCCCGCTTCAACCGGTTCTACCTCTCCGTCAATCAATACACGGCCAGAACCGGAGATAATATAAACAAGTTCCTCCCCATTGGGATGAGAATGAGCCGGTTTTACCTTCGCTCCCGGAGCAACCCGGATGACGCAGCTTGAAAGGAATTCACAGCCATCCTTTTCCGGAGTGATGACCCAACGCAGTTTTCTGCCCGGCAGGTCATTTTCCGGAATACTGTCTTCACGTACATTAATCATCATCGCGCCTCCCTTCAACCAAGCTCTTTCTCAACCAAAGCGGCAAGCTGCCCGCCGGACAAACCAAACGCCTTGGTTAACTGACCGTATGTGCCGGAATGAACAAATTGCGGACAACCGTCTTTATCGAGCATATTAACCGTAATAATTTTTGACGGATCCATCGCAATCTTTTCACGCAGCAAAAGCTTCGGCAATTTGGAAGCGAGATAACCGTTGTTCTGTTCCGCAAGGATCACCGGCAAACCGGATTGATGCAGACTAATAAGCATCTGCTCATCAACGGACGGCATGTCAATCACCTTAATATCAATTCCTTTTTCTTTCAAGGCGTCCGCAGCGGCAAGTGCCTCATAAATACCACGTCCGTAAGAGACAATAACTGCTTTGTCATTCTCGTTTTCCCGAAGCGTGTATCCTTTGCCATATTCAAAGGTCATTCCATCCGGATAAATTGCCGCGGAAGCTTTCCGCAGAATCCGCAGGTAAACAAGACCCTTGTTGCCTTCGGCAATCCACTTCATAACCCCTTTGAGCATAGATGGACAGCCAACGGTAATAATTTTCAGGTGCGCCATCTGGTCAAAGAACATAATGTCATCGTTGCCCATATGGGTAGCGCCGTTGGTCTGGGTATCCATATCCGGGGCGGTCGCCAGGAAGGTGAGGTCAAGGCCGTGACCTTCTGTCAACCAGCCGCCTTCGGTCTCCATTGCTTCCAGCCGTTCCTGATAGCTCACCGCGATCCGGCGCATTACACGCCAATCAAAGAATGGGCAGAAGGTGGAAACCCAGGCGTTTTTACCGGTCGCAGCAAATGCCTCGCCAATATTCATCATATTGCTTTCAGCAATTCCCACATTGAGCGCCCGGGTTTTGTCAACTTGAATCACACCCTCCTGCAACCCACTGGTAGAAGAAAGGTCGGAATCAATGGTGACAATTCTACTGTCTTCCGCGAAAACTTTCATTACGCCTTTGACGATATCAGAGGCCATATAGGATTTTCCCGTTTCCACCATTGGAAGTTTAGCGTCGTCATACTTGATTTTTTTGCAGCGCTTCGGCGCGGGCTTGGTCTTGACCACCGGTTTGCCCGGCGCAACCGAAACCGCTTTGCCACCTTCCACTGCCAAATCCAGGTTCATTTCCCGAGCAATACAGGCAAGCTCTTCCTTTGTTTTCTCACAGCAAAGGCTATTGTAAAATTCAATAAACACCTTTTCGCGGCCTTCACGGCGGCGGTTCTGCATAACGATTTCCCGCTCGCCAACCTCAGTGGCCAATGTGATTTTATGGCCGTTGATCCCGCTTGAAAAGCCGCCAAAGCCCTTAGTCGCGTCACATACAATGGCAGTCGGTTTTCCGTTTCGGTCTTTATGGAACGCATCAAACGCACCCACAACCGGCGCGTATTCCGTCGCGTTCACTTCAATGACACGGTAGCCGAACGCGCGGAGTTTATCGGCAATATCGTCCATCGAGACAATCATCTTACTGACATTATCAAGCTGGCCACCATTTTTATCTACGATAACACAGAGATTATCCAACCTCTGTTCCGCACCATACATCAGCGCCTCCCAGACGCCGCCTTCCTGCATTTCTCCGTCTCCAACCATGCAGTAAACATCATTCTGCGGATAATCCTTACCAGCCAAAGCAAGTCCCACCGCTGCAGAAATTCCCTGCCCAAGAGGACCGGTTGAAATCTGCACACCAGGAAGAATCGGCCCCGGATGACCATTTAAGATGCTTTCGTAAGAACGAGAGCCCTTAAGAAGAGCCGCATCAAAATAGCCTTTATCCGCATAAACAGCAGCCATCGCAGCAACTGCGTGCCCTTTACTTAAAATAAACTGATCCTGCCCTGGCTCCGTTGGCTGCTCCACGTTAAGTTTCATCCCGCCGCCATAATAAAGGCTGACCATTGGAACGACTGCAGAAAACGCGCCGCCAGCGTGTACACCCTGATCAATTGCATCCAGCCCCTGACGGAGAATAGAAATCCGAATGTCAGAATCCTTAAGTTCCAGAAGTTTACACAAGCCCTCTTGAACCGCTGGATCGTTTAAATTTATCTTTTCCACCTGTTTGGTTCCTTTCCATGGTGATTGATAAAAAACGATTTGCCCCACTTTGCGGCAGGCTAAAAAGCCTGCCGCAAAACAGGGAGTATTTTATTAAATCACAAATCGTCCAGCTGTTAAACAGCCGCAAAAAACCAACACCTATTTATCATAGCTGTCGATAATTTTCTGAATGGCATCTCCAATGCCGCGTCCCGGAATATTGGAATACATCGGCACACAGGTCGGATGTTCTTCCGTCGGGAACCAGGTATACGCGTTCGGATAGAATTCTTTCATCTTTTCCGCGCATTTTCCGTAGATGAGAACCGGACCCTTTACGTCAGTAATGTAGGGTTCAAACTGAAGTCCAACAAAGATGGTGATTGGCTCGCGCAGTTTGTCAAGAAGGCCCGCAACGTAGGCAGCATCAAGCCCCATCCGAACCATAACACGGCAACCTGGTTCGCAGGCAGAGCCGACAATAACATTTACGTTTTTAAATTTACCGCAAAGAACGGTATCCTGACGGTTGAATTTGCGGGAAACTTTCTCAACCGGAACACCTTTCAGCTCAATTTCGTCTACTTTGTTGGTACCCAATCCTTCCGCAGCGCCCATTACGGTAGAAGGCAGATTCCCGGGGTTATCCCACTGCATCAGCATTTCGGCAACGGTGTCGATCGCAACCGGATCGGAACCACCGTAGGTGGTATTCCAGTCAGTGATGCGGTCGTCCGGATAAGGACTGAACGGCCCATTGCCCTGGCAGGTCCAAAGTGAGTCGACCACAAACCAATCCGGCTCTGTGGCAGTAACAAGGTTCGCAATTTTCTGGTAGATATCATCGCGATGACATTCCGACATCCACTTATAATCCGGACATAGGCCAAACTGCAGTTTCATTGCATTGGTAAGACCAGTGTGAATATGTACTTTCATTTTTGGAAGTCCGATATAAACGTCCGCATCTCTGACAACCTTTGGGAAGGGGAACTTCCGGTAAGATACCGGACGGCCCATATCGTACATCTCCCACTCGGTGTTTTCCAAAGCGACAAGCTCTGCTCCGGTTTTTTCTGCAACCGCTTTAATTCCGCAGACCTCAAAGCACTTCATAGTGTCCTGACCAAGTGCGCAACGCTCACCAATCTGAACTTTTTTCGGCTTCTGTTCCTGAACCAGTTCAACCAATGCCTGAAGCATTCTAGGATCAGTTGTAAAGCCATTCTCAGCCGGGGAGGTATTGACCGTGTTAATTTTAATAAAGACGACATCTCCCTCGTGGACAATATTCTGCATACCACCCTTTGTGTCGTCAGCAATCTGACGGATCATCGCCTTAATCTTCTCAACATGTTCCTGCGTATAGTTCGAAGGGGTGCCGAGAAAATCGTCACAATGCGCAATCGAAACAATTGATTTTTTAGCCATCTTTTATTCCCTCCTGCAAATTTTTTATTATGAAACCACGTACACCCCGCTCCGATTTCCGGTAAGCGGGGCTTGCGCAGTCATTTACTTCATATAGCCAATTTTCTGGAGATACAGCTTGTTCCCGTGGACCGCTTCTTTGGGGGTAACCGGCATATTCGTACCGGCGTCAAGCTCCACCATAATAGCTCCATCAAAATTTTTGGCCGCAAAGTAATCAAGAATTCCTTTCAGATCAACTACACCGTCGCCAAGAATACAGTAGTTGATGTATCCAGTTGAATCAATCTCCTTACCTTTTTCCTCAAAATTAAAGTAAGTTTCCCCTTCGCCTACCTCATTAGCGGTAGAATCAAATTCCAGTTTACCACCAAAGTCCTTGAAATGGACATGTTTCACAAGGGGTTCAAAGGTTTTAATGATTTCCATCGGATCAGCACCGCCCTTTTGGATCTGCCCAATATCCGGTGCCATAGCGACATATTTCGGGTCAATCCTCTGGAAGAAATCCATGATTTCTTCCTTGGTTTCAACCGGGGTTCCGGTGTGCGGATGGTAGCATAAGGTCAAACCCATGTCCTGCATCAGCTTGCCGCATTCGTTGACAAAATCAACGATGTAATCTTTATGCTCCATGTATTTTACCTTTCTGCGGTCAACGATGTTTCCGCCGAAAGCGACATGGGTACCACCCTGAGAAAGCAGGATGCTGCCCTGCTCCTTAATTTTATTGAACTCTGCCTGACGCTCGCCCGGGTTGATGATGTCGTGAGAAAAATAAGCCGACCAAAGCGGAAGGTTGCACTCTTTAAACAGGTCGAGCTTGCCCTGCGCCTTCATCTTGGGAAGCGTCCAGCCGAAAAGCTCAATCCCCCCGAACCCCTCCGCGGCAATCGTGCGGATGGTATCCTCATAGTCGTCATCACTCAACCAGGTAATGCCGGTGTGTCCAATTCTCAGTTTGTTTTCGCTCATAATAGCCTCCAATGTATCTTATCTTTTAGTCCGCATAATCACTGATAGCGTCAGCGTAGTTTCTGTCCTCGTCAAAGGTCCTCCAGTCATAAGCAGGCTCATAACCAAGAAGCTTTCTTGCTTTCTCAATAGAGAACAGGCCGTCATGGCCCTTGATATTCTTGCACATATCAGCAAACTCCGGACAGAGTTTAGAGTAGTACGGAGCAGATTCATCAGCAATACGGGTGCCGCTCCAAACGTTGAACGCCTCATATTTGTTCGGCAGGGTTCCGATTTTCTTCAGAGCCAAATCGGTAAAGCGAGCAATATCACGGGAGTCAACATACTCATGATAGAAGAAGTTTGCGTTACCTCTCTTCGCAACATCTTCCGGGATCGCGTCAGTTTTGAAGCCGAAGGAATGGTTTTTGATCTTGTCGTTGTAAACGCCGAGCAGACGCATAGCAACGGTGTTCATGCCATAAGCGCGGGAGAACGCCTTCATGGTCTCTTCAGTGAGGTACTTGGACAGAGAATAAGTATCCTCCGGATAGCAAGGATGCTCTTCGTCGATCGGCAAATACTTGGGAACAAACGGATTTCCGGAAAATCTAAAACCTACGCCGTAAGCGAAGAAGGAAGTAGTAACGATAACGTTTTTAACACCCATTCTTCTCGCGGCGTCAAGAACATAGAAGCCGCCCATGGTGTTGATCTTCATGGCGTTATCTTCCGGCATGGAGTAGTTGAAACGAACGCCGTCTCTTGCACCAGCCGGGCCAGTATACTCAGCATACGGAGGCTGAAGCTCAGGGTTAAACGGAATAGCGCCCAAATGAACGATAGCATCGCACTGGGACATCGCAATCGCCTTCATAATGTCGCCGATCTCAAGCAGGTCGGCTTTGACAAAAGGAAGGCCGCGTTTTGCGTTTTCGCTGTCCGGTTTCGGCAGGACAATGTCGGTGCAGGTTACGTTGTAGCCCTGATCCTGCAAATAGGGAGCAACATAGTTTCCGAGTCTGCCGGAAGCGCCGGTTACCAATACATTTTTAATCATAATAAACACACTCCTAATTTTTTAAATATTATTTTTAAAATTATTGCTGGAAAGAAATTATAATTTATCTGGTTATCGTCAATTCAAAATTTATGCTGCTTTCTTTATTTAACGTTTTTCCAGGAATACTGCGGCTTATAACCAAGAAGCTTTTCTGCTTTGCGGATGCTCAGCAGGCCTTCGCCGTCGGCAAGATTGTCAACCATATCGGCGATATACGGGAAACGCTCTTTATAGAACGCTTTCGTATCCGGAACATCCATGCGAACGTCAGTGATAACGTTAAACGCTTCATACTTATTGGGGAGCCCGCCGATTTTTTCAAGCGCGAGGCCGGTAAAGACCGCGATATCGCGGGCATCCACATATTGATGGGTATTACCGGTGATAAACTTCGGGTCGTTCGCGGTTGCCCCCGCTTTCTGACCCAGGTTATACATCGCGCGGCTTCTCTCAACGTTATGATAATAAACGCCCATTAAACGCATCGCAACCATGTTCATGCCATATGCACGGGAAAAGGCTTTCATAATTTCCTCTCCCAGATATTTGGATAAGGAATAAGTATCTTCCGGCCAGCAGGGATGCTCCTCATCGATCGGGAGGTATTCCGGTTTGAACGGCTCACCCGAAATGCGGAAGCCCAATCCATAAGAGAAGTAGCTGGTTGCCGCAATTACGTTTTTAACGCCCATTCTTCTGGCCGCGTCCAGCAGATAGAACATTCCCATGGTGTTGATCCGCATGGTGTTGTCCTCCGGCTGTCTCCAATTGCAGCGAACGCCGTCTTGAGAGGGGCCCTTGCCCGAACGGTCTTCATACGGCGGCTGGAGTTCAGTGTTGAACGGAATTGCGCCGAGATGGACAATAACGTCCGGCTGCGCCATGGCAATCGCTTTCATCACGTCCCCAATCACGCAGAGATCCGCTTTTACAAAGGGCAGCCCGCGCTTCGCGTTTTCGGATTCAGGATTCGGCAGAACAATATCGGTACAGGTGACGTTATAACCAAGGTCCTGCAGATAAGGGGCAACAAAATTGCCCAGCCTGCCGGAAGCGCCGGTAACTAAGATGTTTTTCATAATGCTGTTATACTCCTTTTTTACAGACGGCCTAAAGGCCAGCTATTTTCACTCAAAGCAGGAGAAAGAAGAGCCACTCTTTCTCCTGCTATTTTTTGAACCAATTTACTTGCCCAGTTTCCAGGAGTACTGAGTCTTGTAGCCGAGAAGCTCCTCGGCCTTACGAGAACTAAAGATACCCTCACCATCTCTGAGGTTCGCAACTTTGTCCTTCAAACCTGGGAAGAGGGTAGAGTAGAATTCCTTGGTGTCAACGTTAAACTCAACGTCGGTGATAAGGTTGAACGCTTCAAATTTGTTCGGGAGCTGACCAAGCTTGTTCAAAGCAAGGCCGATAAAGTATGCGATATCGCGCCCGTCAACATACATATAAACCTGACCGCCAATGCAATCGCCCTTGCTGCCCGGCTCCGGATAAGCCTGACCCTGGTCAAAAGTATGCAGTCTTGCGCTGCCCTTACCGTTGGCATAATATACACCCATCAAACGCATCGCGATGGTATTCATATCATAAGCGCGGGAAAATGCTTTCATGATCTCCTCGCCAAGGTACTTGGAGAGAGAATAAGTATCCTCCGGCCAGCAGGGATGATTCTCGTCAAGCGGGAGATATTCCGGAACAAAAGGATCGCCGGAAAGGCGGAAACCCAGACCGTAAGCAAAGTAGCTGGAAGCCCCGATTACACTTTTAACACCCATTCTTCTTGCGGCGTCCAGAACATAGAAGGTACCCATCGTGTTGATCTTCATGGTAGCGTCTTCCGGCATGCTGTAGTTGAAATGCGCCCCTTCGACCGGCGCCGGACCCAAGTCAGTACGCTTCTCATAAGGCGGCTGCAACTCGGTATTGAACGCAATTGCCCCAAGGTGAACAATGGTGTCCGCCTGAGCCATAGCGATCGCTTTCATGATATCGCCAATGTTGAGAAGATCCGCTTTTACAAACGGAAGACCGCGTTTCGCGTTATCTCCGTCCGCCGGCATGGGAACGATATCGGTGCAGGTGACGTTGTACCCCTGATCATGAAGATAGGAAGCAACGTAATTTCCAAGGTTACCGGAAGCGCCGGTCACCAGAATGTTTTTTGCCATTACAAAATTCCTCCGTTTACCGTTAATCAATTGTGATTACTTTTTTAATGTACTCTACGCTTTTTTTAGCAACTTCTATGTCATGCAAACGGGGATCCGTTCCCTCAGGGAGGGCACCGGGCCATGCTGACTCATAAAGCAGGTGGAGTCCTTCCGGATAAGGCGCTTTCTCAGCGATTGTCTTAATCGCGCGGTCGATATCCACATAGCCTTCGCCGACAGCGCAGCCGACCGGAATCATCGGGAAATAATTCGGTCCAAAGGGGCTGTCAATCATTTTTGAATCCTTTACATGGGTGGTAAAGGTCCAGGGGGCGAGAACATCAATATCGTCGTTCGGGTCACATAATACGGCAATTGCGTTGCCGATATCATAAGCGACACCGACATTCTTCGAATTGACCTCTTCCATAATCCAGGCGATTTCGGTTCCCTTAAAATCGCAATGGTTTTCCAAAGCGAAAAGAACATCGTTTTCCTCAAAAAGCGGAGCCGCAGCTTTTAAGTTATCCGCAATCATCCGGAGCAGCTCATGCGCATGGATACCGGGAGTCTTAAAACAACGCGTGGTAGCGGTGTTGTTCATTCCATAACCGCAGCGAATAATTTTTGAGCCATATTTTTTGGCCAGTTCAATCGTTTCCAGTATTTCCTTTTTCGCGCCCTCCGGGTCTGCGCCGGTCATTTCAAAGATTGCGCGCGGGCACTGGATGTCAAACTCAATGTCATATTCCTTCATTTTTTGAAGGACCTTTTCCATCCCTTCCCCTTCAACCGGAGGGCGGGGAACCAACGGATGCATTGCATGGCAATCAAGCTTATGCATTTCATCCATCTGCCATAAAAGCTGATCGACCGGATCCGTAATTTCAGGCGGCGCCAGGTAAACGAAATTGACATAACCAACTCTCATGTTCTTCAAATACGCCATTAAAAACCACCCCTGCAATTCTAATTTACTGTGATCAGTTTTTTCAGGTACTCTAAGCTCTTCTCCATCGCCTCATGCTCAAATGCATAAGCGTCGCCGGTGATCTGGTTTCCCCAGAAACCCTGTTCCAAAATCATATGGAACCCTTCCGGGTAGCGGACCTGGGTCGCAAGCGCGTCGACAATCCCCGGGATGTCAATAATCCCTTCGCCAAGCACGGTTCCGACCGGGATGAGCGGATAATACCGCCCTTCCTGGGTTTTCTGGATAATCTTAGCGTCCTTAATATGAGTGGTAATCGCCCATGGGGCCATCAACAGATTATCTGCATCCGGATCCCGAAACACACCATAATTGTTAGCAGTATCAAGCGCGATTCCCATATTCGGGGAGTTTACCTCCTCAAAAATGCGCGCCATCTCCTCGCCGGTAAAATCAAGATGATTTTCCTGGGCAAAATACATCCCGTACTCCTCAAAGATCGGCGCCGCCTCTTTCAGGGAGGCAATAACCCGCTCCAGCTGCTCCTTTCCGGTCATCCCGGGAGCAGTATTGTATCGGGAAAGCTCATATTTTAACCCTGTATTATACCCGGTTCTCATAATTTTCACGCCGAGTTTCCGGGCATAGTCCATTGCGCTTAAAAGCTCTTCCCGAGCCTCTTTTTTGCGAGGCCCGGAGAGCTCAAAAATTCCCCATGGACAGCCGAGTTCATATTCAATCCCATATGTTAGAAGTCCTTCCTGCAGCGCTTCAACCGACGCTTCATCCTTGGGATAGTTGCGAATCACCGGCTGAAGAACGGTACAGTCCAGTTCCTTGGCGCGCTTCATCTGCCAGAGCAGTTTGTCTAGATCATTGGTGATTTCAGCTGGAGGTAGATAATTGGGTCCCATCCAGCCAAGCTTCATATTGTTGCGGTATTTCATCGCCATTTCCTTCTTTCACTGTCACAAGGAAAAACGGTCTGAATCATTCTCGCTTTCAAGCGGTTATTTAACCGTGATCAGATCTTTCAGGTATGTAAGGCTTCTTTCCATTGCGTTATGGGCAAATTCAATCGGGTCGCCTGTAACCTGGTCGCCCCACCAGCCCTGCTCAAGGACGAGATGGAAGCCTTCCGGATAACGGGCTTTGGAGCAGATTGCGTCAATTGCCGCCGGAATGTCAATGTTGCCTTCGCCAAGCGAGCAGCCCACCGGAATCAGCGGGAAGTAGTCGCCTTCCTGGGTCTTGTCAATAATCTTGGTGTCTTTTATGTGGGAAGTGATCGCCCACGGAGCCATCCGCTGGATATCCTCATTTGGCTCTGCGAAGATGGAGAAGCTGTTGGCGGTGTCAAGCGCAATTCCCATGTTCGGGGAGTTGACCTCTTCAAAAATGCTTGCAAGCTCTTTGCCGGTAAAGTCAACGTGGTTTTCCTGCGCATAGTAAACGCCGTACTCTTCAAAAATCGGTTTTGCCTCTTTTAAGGAAGCGACAATCCGGTCGTACTGCTCTTTCATCGTCATGCCAGGAGTGCGGTTATAACGGGAAGTCTCCAGGCAGAGGCGGCCGTAACCGGTTCTGAAAATCTTGGAGCCCAGCTTTTTGCCGAATTTGATAAATTCAATCAATTCCTCACGGGCGGCTTTCGCGTCCGGACCGGCAAGCTTAAAGACAGCGCCCGGGCAGTACATTTCGTACTCGATACCGTATTCGGCAAGGCCTTCGTTGATTTTGGCGACGGAAGCGTCGTCTTTGGGCAGGTTGAAAACGATTGGCTGAAGCACTTCACAACCAAGGCGGTTGGCCTGCTGCATCTGCCACTCCAGTTTCGCTAGGTCGTCGGTGATCTCAGGAGGAGCGGGATAAATAAACCCAATCCAGCCAAGCTTCATATTATTGCGGTATGCCATACTCATTCCTCTCTTTCTGCTTTATTCCGTTTACTTTACCGTGATCAGATCTTTCAGGTAGGCGAGACTCTTTTCCAAAACCTTATGCGAATATTCAATTGGGTCGCCGGTAACCTGATTGCCGAACCAGCCCTGCTCAATTATAAGGTGGAAGCCCTCCGGGTAACGAGACTTGGTGCAGATGGCCTCGATCGCGGCCGGGATGTCTACGTCGCCCTCACCGAGCGCACAGCCAACGGGAATAAAGGGGAAATAGTTACCCTCTTGGGTTTTGTCAACAATCTTGGTGTCTTTAATATGGGAGGTAATCGCCCACGGAGCCATCCTTTGATTGTCAATATCCGGCTGACAGAACACCGCGAAACTGTTTGCGGTATCGAGCGCAATTCCCATCATCGGGGAGTTGACCTCTTCAAACAGGTCGGCCATCTCCTTACCGGTGAAATCCACGTGGTTTTCCTGCGCGTATTTCATGCCGTATTCCTCAAAAATCGGCTTGGCCTCCTTAAGAGAAGCGAGAATCCGGTCGAACTGCTCTTTTCCGGTCATACCGGGAGTGCGGTTATAGCGGGAGGTCTCCAGACAAAGACGGCCGTATCCGCAGCGCATAATCGTAGAGCCAAGCTCCTTGGAAAACTTGATCGCCTCAATCAACTCCTCGCGGGCTGACTTCGCGTCAGGACCTGCAAGCTGAAAGACTGCCGGCGGACAGCGCATTTCGTACTCAATGCCGTACTCTTTGAGCCATTCCTTGAGCTGGTCAAGGTCTTTCCCTTCGTGTGGAAGAGGATGAACGATCGGCTGAAGGACCTCGCAGCCGAACTCCTTCGCCTTTTTCATCTGCCATTCAATCTTTGCCATGTTGTCTGTAATATCCGCGGGAGCCGGATACGCAAACCCAATCCAGCCCATTTTCATGTTGTTGCGGTATGCCATATTTCTATCCTTCTTTCTCTGTTCCGTTTGATCGTTATTTTACGGTGATCAGGTCCTTCAGGTAATCAAGGCTTTTATTCATGGTTTCAATGGCAAACTCACGGGGATCGGTTCCTTCCGGAAGCTTTCCAAACCAGCCCTGCTCCAGAATCAGATGGAAGCCCTTCGGATACCGTACATTGTCGATCAAAAGCTGGACGGAACGCGGGATATCTACGCCGCCTTCGCCGAGCGCGCAGCCGACAGGGGTCATCGGGAAGTAATCTGGCCCAAACGGAGCATCGATCACTTTGGAGTCTTTAATATGAGAGGTGATCGCCCAGGGAGCCATTGCCTCAAGGTCCTCGTTCGGGTCACAGAGAATCGCGAAGCCGTTCGCGGTATCGTACGCAATCCCCATATTGGGGGAGTTGATCTCCTCAAAGATGGCGGCGATTTCCTTGCCGGTAAAATCGCAGTGGTTCTCCAGCGCATAAAGCATATCGTTCGCTTCAAAGATCGGAGCGGCAACCTTCAGGCTGTCGGTAATCCGGCGGAGCTGCTCGTGCGGCAGCATACCCGGAACCTTGCTCCAGCGGGAATACTCAACATTGAGTTTGCCGTAGCCGCAGCGCATAATCTTGGCGCCGTATTTTTTCGCAAGATCAATCGCTTCCTGCAGTTCCTTTTTCGCAGCTTCCGCGTTTTCACCACAGAGCTCAAATACCGCGCGAGGACAGCCCATTTCATACTCAACATCGCACTCTTTCATCTTCGCGGTGATCTTCGCGATTGATTCCTCATCTGCCGGCAAATTATGGACAATCGGCTGCAAAACCTGGCATCCAAGGCGTTTCGCCTCGTCAAGCTGCCAGAAAATTTTGTCCATATCTTCTGTGATTTCCGCGGGCGGCTGATACATATATCCAATCCATCCCAGTTTCATGTCGTTAATATAAGCCATCATAAATCCTTCTTTCTTATTAATATTAATCTTTGTTTTAATAGTAAAATGACTGTGCAATTATATTTGCTAAATAAAAAGTGATCTTTTGTTTTATTGAAACCGCATTCAAATCATTAAAGAAAAACCTCAGTCAACGAATTCGTCGCCTTCCTCGTCTTGTTTCCCTTTTCTCCAAGTGTACTGAGACTCATAGCCGAGCATTTCCTTAGCTTTCCGGGTGGTAAAGAATCCTTCATGACCCTCAAAATTCGTACACATATCAGCAAGGTAAGGGAAACGCTTTGCATAGAAAGAATTGGAATCCGGATTAAAAGTAGTATCAGAAGCAAGATTGAACGCCTCAAAGCCGGGAAGCTGCTTTTCAAGGGCAAGGCCGACAAAGTAAGCGATATCACGAGCATCCACATACTGGTGGGTATCTCCGTTAATGTACCCCTTTTCCTCTGTCTCCGGGATGACATAATCTTTGTTGAACTGATAGCACTCCCGGCACCACTGAACTTTCGGATAATAAACGCCGGTCAATCTCATCGCTATGACATTCATGTTGTAGGCACGGGAAAACGCCTTCATAATCTCGTCCCCAAGCTGTTTGCCGAGGGAATATGTATCTTCCGGATAGCAGGGATGATTTTCATCAATCGGCAGATAATCCGGTTTAAAAGGTTCGCCGGAAATCCGCATCCCTAAGCCGTAGCAATAATAACTGGAAGCCGCGATCACATTTTTAATCCCCATTCTTCTCGCCGCGTCCATGACGTAAAAAGTACCCATGGTGTTGATTTCCATTGCCGCGTCTTCCGGGATCATGTAATTATAATGCACACCGCCGGTAGCCGGTCCCTTTTTCGGAGTGGTGTCATACGGAGGCTGAAGTTCCACGTTGTGGGTAATCGCCGCAAGGTGGATAATCGTATCTGGCTGTGCCATCGCGATCGCCTTCATCAGGTCTCCGATATTGAGCAGGTCAGCTTTTACAAAAGGCAGGCCAAGTTTTGCGATCTTGCTGCCCGGCTGAGGAAGAACCACATCGGTACAGGTGACGTTATAACCTTGTTTGTTGAGGTAAGCGGAAACATAGTTACCGAGTTTTCCGGCAGCGCCGGTTACAAGTACATTTCTTTTCATGAATTTCTACACTCACTTTGCTCTGATAATTGGGTTTTTCTTATTTTATTGTAATAAGCTGCTTGAGGTAAGCAATGCTTCTCTCAATGGTGTTGCGCCGGAAAGCGGCTTCATCCTCAACACCATCAAGCTCGCAGCCGAACCAGCCCTGCTCAACGATTAGATGGAACCCTTCCGGATAACGGGCTTTCGTGGCAATTGCCTCTACCGCAGCCTTAATATCAACGCTTCCCTCACCGCAGGCACAACCAACCGGAATCAGCGGGAAATAATCGCCTTCCTGGGTCTTGTCAATGACTTTGGCATCCTTCATATGGGAAGTAATCGCCCAGGGAGCCATGACCTGTACCTCTTCATTCGGATCGCTGAAAATGCAAAACCCGTTTGCGGTATCAAGCGCGATTCCCATATAAGGGGAGTTGATTTCCTCAAAAATCGCCGCGATTTCATGACCGGTAAAATCAAGATGATTCTCCAGCGCAAAATACATTCCCGCCTCCTCAAACAGGGGCGCCGCCGCCTTCAAGGAAGCTTTAACCGTTTCATACTGCTCTTTTCCGGTAGCGCCGGGGCCTTTGTAATAACGGGTGGTCTCCATAACCAGTTTGCCGTAGCCGCAGCGCATGATTTTAGCGCCAAACGCCTTTGCGAAATCAATTTCAGCCTGCAGCTCTTTTTTCGCTTCTTCGGCATTCGGTCCGGTGAGCTCAAAAACGGCACGTGGACAGCCGAGTTCAAACTCCACGTCGTACTCTTCCATTTTGGCTTTGATCTTCGCAAGAGCTTCCGGATTGTCTTTCGGCAGAGGCGCAACCGGCTGCAACACATGGCAATCAAGACGTTTTGCCTGCTCAAGCTGCCAGAGGATCTTTTCCACCGGATCGGTCATGTCCGCCGGCGGCACATAGTTTCCGCCAATCCAACCGATTTTCATGTTGTTTAAATAGGCCATGATAAAAATCCTTCTTTCTTTGCTGATTGTAATGTTAGATTTGTTGTACAAACCATAATCCAGGACGTTGTCCCGGTATGATACAGGTTAGATCCCGGGTTCAGCCGGGAAACGCCGGTTCAGCGCCTTCCTTTCAAACGGGCTCAGCCTATCCGCCTCATCAGCGGCAAGACGGCTTAAAAACCACCGCAAACCAAAAAATATTTTTCGGCAATAACACAATCACCGAAAACCACGCCAAAATATAACAATACTTGACAAGAGTAGCACATTTCTGTTAAAACGATGTTTTTCGTTATTTTATACAATTTATAAGTAAAAAAATTATGCACAATTATGCTACATGTAGATTAATGTCATATGTAATATAGCATAACAACATAGGTTGTAAAATATGACAAATGAAACCTTTTAGTTTAAAATATTAACTTGCCTTTTCAGATGTTTATTCCATTCTTCACAAATAATACTATCCTGTTAAATTACGCTACTTTTCCGATTATAAAGGCATTTGTAATATATGATCTTTTCTTTATATATGTATGCATTGACCCTTTTAGGACATACTTTCAACTGGGGACATGTTAAAAAATTTAACCATTTGAACTGGTTATTCGGCAGTCGAAAAAGCTTCTGATTGCAATTTCCTATTTTTACGTTTATACTGATGACAGAATTCTCTTTTTAAATCAGAAAGGAGCTGCAAAATATGACAAATCTGTTTCGAATCGCAATGATTCAACATTACGCTGTTCCTATGGATGCCGAAAAAAACCGTCTTTTGGCAGTTGACTATTGTAAAAAAGCTAAGGAACTTGGCGCCGATTTGGCGCTTTTCCCTGAGATGTGGTCTACCGCCTATGCCAGACCTGTTAGCTTTAGTCGCGACGATATTGCGGCATGGAGGGGAAACGCCCTTTCTGAGGATAGCCTTTTTCTCACTTCATTGCAGGAAACAGCTGCGGCGCTTCAAATGGGGATTGTCGCCACCTGTATGTCAAAAGGGGATGATGTTCCTCAAAACACAGCTTATTTAATTGGACCGGATGGAAATATTCTTTTAAAATACTCTAAAGTCCACACCTGTGATTTTGATATGGAAGGTTACTTAAAACCTGGCGATGGATTCTATACCTGTAGTTATCCGCTTCATGACGGAGAAGAAGTTAAACTTGGAATCATGATCTGTTACGATCGAGAATTTCCTGAAAGCGCCAGGGTTCTGATGCTCAAAGGAGCTGAAATTATTTTGGTCCCCAACGCTTCCGATATGAATCCAGCAAGGCTGGGACAGCTTTCTGCCCGCGCTTTTGAAAATATGGTTGGAATTGCCATGGCAAACTATCCCGGAAATTTATATGGTAACTCCGCGGCATTCAGCCCAGTGGTTTTTACCAGAGACGGAAGCTGGGTTGATAATACAATTGCCCTGGCAGGGCATACAAATGAAACAATCTGTATAGCGGAGTTTGACTTGGATGAACTTCGTGACTACAGAAATCGGGAATGCTGGGGAAACGCTTACCGAAAACCTGCGGCCTATGGCCCTTTATTAGATCATACTATAGAGTCGCCGTTTACAAGAAAGCCGCTTCCTAAAATATGATGGAGGTTTTTTAAATGGAAAAACACAAAACTGTAGCGGAGACCCGCTCTATTTTATCAGATGTCATGCTGCCAAACCAAGCAAATCCCGCAGGTAACGTTCACGGTGGGGAAATCATGAAAATGATGGACAACTGCGGAAGTGTAGCGGCGATGCGCCATGCTCGGAAAAACTGTGTCACCGCCCGGGTAGATGAGTTGATGTTCTATCATCCCATCTATGTGGGACAGCTTGTCACCTGCGAGGCAAAACTGGTTTATGTCGGAAGGACCTCGATGGAGGTTCATGTCACAGTGCAGGTAGAGGACACCTATGGCGATGCGCGGCAGGAACTGGCGCTTTCTGCCTATTTTACCTTTGTAGCGCTGGACGAAAACGGAAAACCCTGCGAGGTGCCGCGCCTTGACATTCAAACTGAAGAAGAAGCTCGTGCCTATGAAGAAGGGAAAAACCGCCATCTGCGCCACAAGCAGCAGGAAAGGAAACATCTATGACCTGTTTTTAAAAATTTCAAAAAGCGCATATTATTTTTTTAGTTAAGTTTTCCTCTTTTATTAAAAATTTTTATTGAAAAGCCCTGCTGATATAAAAATACAGCAGGGCTTTTTCGTATAATCTTTTTTAAATGGTCCAAAATAAAAGAAAAGTAACTTGGGGGAATCATTTTGGATCTGACACAACAAGAATATAAAAAACTGAACCAGAAAGCAAGCCAAAATACAAAAAGCTATATTACCCTGCCAATGGCATTTTTGGTAGGCGGGCTGATCTGCACTCTTGGACAGGCTTTGCTGAATCTTTACACCTATCTCGGATTTAATGAAAAAGATGCGGG
>CAUABB010000004.1 GCA_958427155.1 uncultured Oscillospiraceae bacterium
TTCCAATGGAACGTCCTCTGTTTCAATCAGTTCCAAAAGATTAGAGGGAGTTTCGTCAGGAGGAAGATACAAAGAAGCCTGTTTTTTAGCACGGTAGGCGAGAAGAAGATACCAGAGTAGACAACCGGCAAAAAGAACAGCGAGCCCTGTTATAATAAGAGCCAAGATACTGGTGCCCCGTTCTTGATTTTGAAGAAGATTTAAAATTTTACCTAGAAAAGCAGAAGAAAAAATACATTTTCCAATGATATCATCCCGGTTTACTGTTAAGATCTGTTGATCAGAAATAGTTTCCACTGTAATGGTTGAGGGTTGTTCTGGATCAAAGAAAAATACAATTCTTATCACTGGATAGAACTGATTTTCGACATCCAAGTCTCGGCAGACAACAAGATCTCCAGGCTGTAATGTATCATGTGGAACATTTTCCGTTACAATTGCTGTTCCAGGTGGATAATATCCCAGTGGATTATTAGGATCATTTAAAAAAACAGTATAGCCGAAAAGATTCAGACTGTTTCCCTGACCAGAATTTGCCAGAGAGTAGGATAAGATACAAGCTGTTACAGTGAAAATGGCAATCCCTAAAAGACAAATCCCACAAAATACACCTGTCAAAACTTTTCGGACACGAATATGTTTCATGAAAGAGTTCCCCCGTGCCGTTTCAGATGTATTTTATTATAACGAAAATTTTGTCGAATTACAAGATCACATCAAAATCCTTACGATTGCCGCACTGAGAATCATTCCGGCAAAGTCGGCAGCGAGAGCGCAGGGCAGGGTATAACGGGTTTTGGTAATCTGTGCGGCACCATAATAAACGGCGATGGTATAAAAAGTGGTTTCAGTCGACCCCTGCATAACACAGGCGATCTGTCCAATCAGGCTATCCGGACCATAATCGACAAGAACCTGTTCCAAGACCGCTAAAGATCCACTTCCAGAAATGGGACGAATGATAGCAAGTGGTGCCAGCTCTGCAGGAAAGCCAATCAATTGGCAGACTGGTTCCAGAAGTTGAACCAGCATCGTTAAAGCACCGGAAGCTTTTAGCATCCCAATTGCGGTTAATATGGCAATAATAGCAGGCATAATTTGAAAAGTCGCAATGGCCCCTTCTTTTGCACCTTCCAGAAAAGCGTCATAAATGTTCACTTTTTTGATCAGCCCAAAAATTACAATCCCCAAAAGCACAATTGGAATAATATAAACGGCAAATTGGTTCAACAAAACGATGATCCCCCCTGTGCTTCGGTGTGCCGTCTGAGTCCTGCGGCCTGTCGGCAAAGCAACGCTGAAAGTAAAGCAACGAGGAGAGACAGACAAGAGGTTACCAATACGGCGGGTAAAATATCCATTGGAACGGATGAGCCGTTTTGCAGCCTTAAGGTAGCGACTGTAGTAGGTAACAGCTGAATAGAAGCGGTGTTAAGCAAGATAAAAAGGATCATTGAATGACTTGCAGTGTTTTCCTGGGGACCAGGAGCTTCCTCTTTAAGAGCCTTCATAGCTGCAATGCCGAGCGGAGTGGCGGCATTACCTAGGCCGAGAAAATTTGCGGTGATATTCATAGAAATTGCGGTCAGAGCTTTAGAATCCTTTTTCAGGGAGGGAAAGAGTATCCGTGTTAATGGTGAGAGTATCTTTGCGATGATTTGGGTAAGCCCCGAACGTTCAGCAATCTTTAAAAAACCTCCCCACAGACACATGGATCCCAAAAGGATCAATAAGAATTGTACGGCGTTTTGACATTCGCTCAGTGCCGCATTGGAAACTTCGGCGACATTTCCTGTGGCAAGGGCGAAAAGGATGGATAACACAATCATCCCGCCAAAAATCCACTTCATCATAGACAGACCTCCGTCTTATCGAAACAAAAAATATCGACTTGGCTCGCTAAATTATTTGAAAATAATACAATTAGAGCAAATCAAATACCAATAAATTACATTTATTACTAAATTTACAAATATTTCATCAAAACCTATCTTTTTATGATTGACAAATAATACCAATAAATGGTATTATATGACTGTTGAAAAATTTGTTAAACCCGTTGAAATCAGGAGGAAAAAATATGAAATCAACAGGAATTGTACGGCCGGTCGATAACTTGGGTAGAATTGTTTTGCCAATTGAACTGCGCCGTTCTTTTGATATTGCAGCAGAGGACTCACTTGAAATTTATGTGGAAGATGACTGCATTATTCTGAAAAAATACGCCCCTGCTTGTATGTTTTGTAATGATGCGAGTAACACTGTAAACTATCACGGCAAAATTATTTGTAAAAGCTGTATCGAAAAGCTTGTGAAAGAGGCCGAAAATTCTTGAGGAAATCTGTATAAAAATGGGCCGGAACCCATTAAGGTTCCGGCCCATTTTAATTGTTGAATGAGTTGAAAATTTTTAAACAATACTTGGAATATCCACTTGTGGATTAACATCTTTTGAATAATCAACCGTGCTATAACGAAAACCAAACATACGGAAAAAGTCATCCCAGTATCCCTCGACATCACAACAGTCTTCCAGCGTCAGAGTGTTTACTTTTTCCCATAAAAGAGTTACCTCTTTTTGGACATCCGGCAACATTTCGTAATCGTCAATCCGGATCCGCCCTTCGTGATCCAGCAAGAGACTCGGGGCGTAAAGACGATCCTGGAACAGACGAGTCATCTGCTCAATACAACCTTCGTGTAACCCTTTTTCCTTCATTACCTTATACAGAATGGAAATATAGAGCGGAACAATGGGAATCGCGGCACTGGATTGGGTGACAAGAGCTTTATTGACAGAGATATATGCCTTTAAGCCTGAAAAATTTTCATTGAGTTTTAAAGCCGTTTCAAAGAGATCTTTTTTTGCCATACCAATAGAACCGTTGAGGTACATCGGATGGGTAACCTCCGGCCCGATATAGGAATAAGCGACTGTGATGGCGCCCGTTGCAAGTACACCCGCATTCCGCAATGCGGTCATCCAGTCTTCCCAGTCACCACCACCCATGACAGTAATTGTATCTTGAATTTCTTGTTCTGTGGCAGGAGGAACAGTAATGTCAGAAACAGTGTTGTTTTTTAAATCAATCGTTTTGTTGGTGTAAGGCTCCCCAACAGTTTTCAGCACAGAAGAAACAGTTTTCCCGTCTGCCAGGGTACGACGTGGGGCTGCAAGGCTGTAAACAACGAGGTCGACCTGTCCCAAATCTTTTTTAATTACGTCAATGACTTGATCTTTCATTTCCCTGGAAAAGGCATCGCCGTTAAGCGTTTTGGCGTAAAGCCCGTCTTCAGCGGCAAAGCGCTCAAAAGCGGCGGTATTATACCACCCGGCAGTAGCTGTTCGGTTCCCCGCAGCCGGTTTGTCAAAAATTACACCGATTGTAGCAGCATCACAGGAATACGCCGCTACGATTCGGGAAGCCAGTCCATATCCGGTGGAAGCGCCGAGAATCAATGCCTTTTTGGTTCCTAATGTTTTAGGTTTGCTTTTTACATAGTCAATTTGTTCCCGCACCGCTGCAGCGCATCCCTCCGGATGTGCGGTAGTGCAGATGAATCCTCGCGTTTTAGGTTCAATAATCATTTGAAAGTCATATCCTTTCCGGGTTTTGATCCTTGGAATCAAAACCTTATTCGATAAAATTTTTATTTTTCAAAACAGTTTCATTTTTAGAAAAACATATATAAAGACCAGTATTTGACAAAAATTATTTTTGCTCGTCCAATGTCCAAGTAAAGCTTGGAATGTATTCCTGTATGAATTCATCTACTTCGGGAAGATTCATCCGATGTAAGGCTTCAAGCTGGGCCTCTTTTGCCTTGGAAAATTCTGAGTTTCCAGCCTTTTCTTCCTCCAAGCACTTAATCAGTGCGGAAAGTTTATCAGCGGCTTTAATAATTCGGCAGAGTTCCGGATCGTCTTCTTCGTAAAAAACCGCTTCGTATTCTTCTTGAAGATCTTTTGGCAGAAGAGAGAGAAGGTTTTTTTTAGCCACTCCTTCCAGATTTTTGTAAGCGGTATTAATTTGGGGATTGTTATATTTGACAGGAGTGGGAAGATCTCCTGTAATAATCTCACTTGCGTCATGAAAGAGAGCCAGCACAGCAGCTCGATCTGGATTGAGAGCACCTCCATAATGCTTGTTGCGAAGGATACAAAGCGCATGAGCTAGAACTGCTACGTCTAAGCTGTGTTCAGACAGGGATTCATTTCGGGTATTGCGCATTAACCCCCAACGATTGATATAGCGCATCCGTAAAACCATGGAAAAAAAGCTGCTCATGACGAATCTCCTTTTGACAGCACAATAGTCTGTTTTATGCTGTTAAAATCCTGTCTGTGTCTATTTTTGTTAAAGGACATGAAATATTATACCAGAAAATCTGTTATTCGTCCACGCTTATGTTTGGTTTCTATTTTTCGACGATTTAGCGTTGAAATCGCGGGCAAATATGATACAATAAAAGCAATATGGGAAAATTTTGGTTGTACAGTTCTCGAGGCGGGAGGGATACCGTGAAAAAGCAGAGAAGCGCAGAAATATGGAATTACTGGAAAGTTTTTGGGATCGCATTTGGAATCGCGGTTCTGTTTTTTCTTCCCTATCTGTTGATGGATCAGGGGCTTTTTATCTATTATGGCGACTTTAATGTTCAGCAGATTCCTTTTTATAAGCTCGCTCATGAAGCGGTAAGGAGCGGGAATCTTGGCTGGAGTTGGACAACTGATTTGGGTGCAAACTTCATAGGATCTTATTCATTTTACCTTCTTGGGAATCCATTTTTCTGGTTGACAATCCCGTTCCCAAATGAGTTTGTTCCTTATCTGATGGCGCCGCTGATGATACTTAAGCTTGCATGTGCCGCGGTGACAGGATATGCTTATATTAGGCGTTTTACCGCTACCGCAAAATTTGCAATGATCGGAGGCTTACTTTACGCCTTTTCTGGCTTTAATATTTACAATATTTTTTTTAATCATTTTCTTGAGGTCGCAGTTTTTTTTCCGCTTCTCTTAATTGGGTTGGAAGAATTTGTCCTTAACAGAAGACGTGGCGTTTTTGCGCTGACGGTTTGCCTTTGCGCGGTTGTAAATTATTATTTTTTTGTAGCGGAGGCTATTTTCACTATTTTATATTTCCTGGTTCGTCTGGTTTCACCGGAATTCCGGAAAGGGGTTACGGTAAAGAGTTTCTTGTTACTTGCGTTTGAAACACTGGTTGGTTTTTTTGGAGCCATGTTTATTTTACTGCCGTCTGTATTGGCACTGATGGGAAATTATAGGATCGGCGAACATTTAAGCGGCTTTAATCTAATCCTTTATGATCGTGTACAGCGTTATGGCCTGATTTTGGAAAGTCTGTTCTTCCCGCCGGATATGCCGGCGCGTCCCAACTTTTTTCCGGATTCCGCTTCAAAATGGGCGTCAGTTTCCGCTTATCTGCCATTGCTCAGTCTTTCCGCCGTTATTGTTTATTTCAAGAGTGAGAAACCTCGTTGGATAAAGCTCTTGCTTGCAACCTGCGCAGTGATGGCATTTATACCCGTTCTCAACAGCGTGTTCCAGCTTTTTAATTCCCAGTATTATGCCCGCTGGTTTTTTATGCCAATCCTGATTATGGCGCTGGCAAGCGTTCTTGCGCTGGAAGATACGGATCTGGATTATGGTTTTGGGGTGAAGGCGACGGGAGCAGTGATGCTCGCCTTTGCAACAATAGGGATTCTACCGGAAATGCAGGAGGGCAAACTTGTCTTTTTTCAGATGCCTGCTTATCCGGAGCGGTTCTGGGCCTATATTTTGTTCGGTTTGGCGGGAATATTTGTAGCTTGGCTGATATGGAAGATGTTTCGGAAAGAGCGTGGCTACGGGACGAAACTTCTGGCGGCGGTTGCTGTAATGTCAGTCCTTTATTCGGCATTGCTGGTAGGACTTGGGAAAGGAAGTCAGGAAGAAGTTCACAATATCGTAGACCTTGGCTTGAATGGAAAAGAAAATATTTCTCTTCCTGTAGAGGAAACCGGTTTTTACAGAATTGATATTTACGAAGGACTGGATAATTATGGAATGTTTTGGGAAATGCCCAGTATGCGTACCTTCCATAGCATTGTACCAGCTTCAATCATTAATTTTTATCGTGAAATGGGGTTGGAACGTGGGGTTGCTTCCCGTGCGGATATTTCCAGACTCGCTCTGCGTGCTCTTTTTTCCGTTAAGTATATCTTTGCTTCGCAGAATGCCAGTGCGCCGATTTTGCCGAATTATACTTTGATCGGAAACCAAAACGAGTTTGATATTTATGAAAACAAGGATTACATCCCTATGGGATTTGCTTATTCGTATTATATCACCGAAGAAACCTTTGAAAATTATCCGGAAACAATGCGGGATCGCCTTTTACTAAAAGCGATTCTGTTAAGTGATGAACAGATTGAGAAATATGGCTCGTATTTAAGCGAGCTTCCTCAGGATGAAATGCCTTTGATTACCGACGAAGAGATGGCGCAGGACTGTGAGGCCTTACGAGAAAACAGCGGAAGTTCTTTTGTTTACGATAATACTGGGTTTACCTCTGAAATCACATTGGAAAAAGCGAATCTGGTTTTTTATAGTGTTCCTTACGAAGATGGATGGAGTGTGACTGTCAACGGAAAACCAGCGGAAGTGGAACAGGTAAGTGTAGGATTTATGGCAGTTTTGGTTCCGGCTGGTAAAAATACAGTCCGGTTTGAATATCAGACGCCCGGTTTGCTGGCAGGGTGTGGCCTCAGTGTGAGCATGGTGTTGATTTTTCTGACATATTGCTTTGTAATCTGGCGTTACCGCAAAAAACATCCAGAAAATAGAGTCCGGCCTTGTAGACATAGAGTTTATGTGAAAGAAGAAAGATTTATAAAGGCTGCGAATGCTTATCAGCGCTATGTTTTTGCGTTAGAATTTCCCAAAAGGGAGAAAAAAGATAAAAAAGAGGATTAAGGTTTATTTTGGTTGAACTCATAAATTGTTTGTGTTATACTGTTTGAAGTTGTTGCAATTGGAAGAATACGGTTTTTAACCGAGAAAAGGGGGCGGCATGGTTCAGATGATCAGGTTTTTTAGAATGTTTGAGAGAACCATTATTTTTACCATTAAGTGCGGCCTGTTTCTGATCCTTTTTGTAACCTTTTACGGCTTGTTTTCTATGATGGCGCCGCAGCTTCTGCGTCCCAGTCGTACGATGTTTATTACAGTCACCACCTACCTTTTGGCAGCCCTTTTGTTTTTGCGGATTTATGGCGGAGTTCCGCTTGGCGTAAAAAAAAGCAAGGAGATTATATCATCGGTCGCGCTTGCTTCCTTTTTTACTGATGTAGTTGCGTTTATTGAACTGCTGGTCATGAGTGAGTTTGCTTTGATCGGCGAATTTTACATGCTGTTTATTGTCTTTTTTATTCAGCTCATGTTAATAATCGTTGGAACCTATTTTGGGAATTACGTTTTCTTTAAACTACATGATCCGGAAAAAAGTATTTTGGTTTATGCGGACGAAAAGGACGCAAGAGAGTTTCTGGCAAAAGTTGGAAGATATCGCAAACAGTGGAATGTCGATTTTTCTCTGCCTTATGACACAGAAAACTTATACAAGAGACTTTACCCTTATAAGACGGTATTTTTAATGGGCCTTCCTGCTGGAATTCTTTCAGAAACAGTGGAATTCTGCTATAAATACACTAAAAATGTTTATGTTGTTCCCCGTTTGTCTGATGTGATTATGAAAAACAGTAAAACTGTGGTCATTGACGATAAAACGGTTTATGCCTCCTTTGTTTCGGCTTTGTCCACTGAACAGCGGATTGTTAAACGGGCATTGGATCTGTTTATTTCTGTTATTGGAGTAATTGTTGCGAGCCCTTTTATGGCAGTTTGCGCACTGGCTGTTAAAATTTGTGATGGAGGGCCAGTTTTTTATAAACAAAAACGGGTAACCGAAAATGGTCGAGAATTTTCTGTTTTAAAGTTCCGTACCATGATTGTAGACGCTGAAAAAGAGAGCGGGTCGGTTTGGGCTGCTAAGGATGATGACCGTATTACACCTGTAGGAAAAATTCTACGAAAACTTCGTTTGGATGAGCTTCCACAGTTGCTCAATATTTTACATGGTGAGATGAGTATTGTAGGGCCGCGTCCAGAACGGGAGGAGCTGATTCGGGAATTTGAAAAGCAGTATCCAGAGTTCCGCTACCGTCTTAAAGTAAAGGCGGGGTTGACCGGTCTTGCTCAAATTACAGGGAAATATAATACAACCCCGCTGGATAAGCTGATGATGGATTTGGAATATATTGAAAATTACTCAATTTGGCTTGATTTAAAGCTGATTTTTCAAACGTTTAAAGTCTTTTTTAAATCGGATAGTACCGAGGGCGTTAAAACAGAAGCGGTTGAGAACGAAGAAAAAGAGCCCTGATTCGGGGCTCTTTTTGTATACCGTAAATGGTTGGACAGAAATGGAGGAAGCCTTTTGAATATTCTGGTTGTGTTTTCCGATCAGCAGCATAAATACGCTTTCGGGAAACGGGATAAAACGTTTATTACACCTCATTTAGACGCTCTTTGTGATGAGGGGGTTCTATTTCGTAATGGTTACTCGAACAATCCGGTCTGCGGTCCTTACCGTGGCTGCCTGATGACGGGGCAGTTAACCAGTCGGAGCGGGGTTACTCATAACGGAGATCCTCTTCCTGCTGACTGTTATCCTATAGCGCGGGCCTTCAGGGATGCCGGGTACCAAACCTGTTTTGTTGGAAAGTGGCATCTTGGAGCAGAGGGGGATAATAGAATCCCGGAAGAGCAGCGGGGCGGATTTGAACATTTTATAGGTTACCAGTGTTATAATGGATTTGATCCAAATCCACCCTATTGTAACGATGTTTTTTTCTATGATGAAAATAATGTGCGGCATACTTATCAGAAACATCGTACTGATGTGACAACAGATCTTGCGATAGAAAAACTCCGTTTGATGGGAAAGGAAGGACGCCCGTTCTTTGCCGTTGTTGGTTATCAGGCACCTCATTATCCCGAACAGCCTTCTCCGGCGTATGAGGCGTTATATGATGGAGTAGTGTTTGAACATACTCCGGATTATAGAGAGGTTGATCCCTATACCCCCACTTTCAGTCCCAAGAGTCCACGACCCTTTGAAAAATGCCCGGACTACCGGCGGTATGGTGGAAATATGGCAGAGTATCAAAAATTGTACGCGGCCCTTTGCACACAGATTGACGCGGGGGTCGGGCGGATTGTCGAAACACTGAAAGAAATTGGGGTTTACGAGGATACTTTAATCGTTTACACCTCGGATCATGGAGATATGCAGGGAAGTCACGGGCTGAAAAATAAAGGCGTCCCCTTTGAAAAATCGGCCGGAGTCCCTTTCATTGTCCGTGTGCCTGATGGGCTTAAGGGCGTTGTCAGTGATGAACTTGTTTCTGGGATTGATATTTATCCAACAGTCCTTGAAGCAGCCGGAATTACAGCACGCACTCACCTTGACGGACACAGCTTGTTCCCTTATTTGAAAGGGGAGATTTCTTCCGTACAGGATCATATTCTTTCCGAATATATGTTGGGGGAAGAGCCTTGGAGAATGATCCGTACCTCTAAATATAAGTTGGTTTGTACATTGGAAGGGTATCAACCTGTTGCTTTCTACGATATGGAGAACGATCCTTATGAACTTCACGACCTGAAAGATCTTCCACAAAATGCTGGTATCATTGGAGAACTTACTCGGAAGTTAAAGGACGAGACTTTTACCATAAGGATAAAAACGGTTGATGACCCTACTAATCCGCTCAGGCAGAGTAATTCCTGAGCAGCTTAAAAGTTTTAACGATGGATAATGATTCTTTTTTGTTTTTAGTGGAGTGACTTCATGAAAATACAGCTTCCCAAAGTGGGAATGCGGATGGTTAAAACAGTAATCTCCGCTTTTATCAGCGCCATGATTGGCCTTCTGCGAGGCCAGCCGCCCTTCTACAGCATGATTGCGGCAATTCTCTGTATGCAAAAGGAACCTGCAAAAGGGGTGCAGGTTGCCGTTAATCGGACAATTGGTACGCTCATTGGTGGAGCGTTTGGATTTTTGCTTCTTCTGGCGGAAGAATACACAGTTCTGGAAGCGTATACCTTTTGGTATTATCTGGTGGTTTCACTCTGCCTGATTCCTTTAATTTACTTCACCGTATTGATCCAAAAACCGTCGTCCAGTTATATCACCTGTGTGGTATTTTTAAGCATTACGGTTTCACATGTTTCTGATGTTAACCCGTATTTATTTGTGTTTAACCGTATCCTTGACACACTGGTTGGTATCTTTGCCTCCCTTGGGATTGACCGGTTATTTCCCTATCGTCCGCAGAATCCTCAAGAAGAAATAGAACAGGAACAGGAATAAAAAATATTCGATTGTTTTCACCAAAATTCGCCTCTTGGCATAAGTTGTAATACGGGTAAGAGAACCCGTAGAGATGGAGGCATTTTTGATGTGTAGTAATAATTGGTTTGGTAATTCTTGTAGTTGTTCCGGAAATTCCGGAACCGAGTCTAGTGTAACAACTTTCCTTCCGGTCACGGTTTCTTACAGTGTGACTGCAGCTGGTACTTCTAACTCATCCACCGTTTCTGGTTCAGGTTGTGGATGCAGCTCTAATCGCTCCGGTTGTGGATGTAGCTCTAATCGTTCCAACTGCGGATGCAGAAGTTGCTGCGGCTGGTGGTAAACCTCAAACCCGTCTGCCTTATGGCGGACGGATACTTAAACTTCAAAATGCCGAAAAAGGCGCGGAAATTTTCCGCGCCTTTTTAAAACGAAAATATTATTGGCTAAAATCAACCGATCGAATAAAGTCGAACTTTTAAAAGAAGAGCCTTGTTTGGCACAACCACGGGGCAGCAGAACGCCTCTTTATTTTGCAGGAACAAATCCAACTTTTCGGTAGACTTTACTCAATGTTTTTTGAGCAATCCGTTGCGCCTTTTCGGCACCTGCAGAGTAAACCTGTTCCAAATAAGCCTTATCTGCGAGCAGGCGCTTGTGTTCCTCACGTACAGGGCGGAGATGGTCACTTACCGCTTCCCCGACTGCGAGTTTAAAGTCTCCATATCCTTTTCCATCAAATTCCCGTTCCACGTCTTCGAGCGATTTTCCGGTAATAACAGAATAAATAGTCATTAAGTTGTTGATTCCATCTTTTCCTTCTGCATAGCGGACAGAAGTGTCAGAGTCGGTGACAGCGCGCTTAAATTTGCGGATAATAGTATCCGGCTCGTCCAAAATAGTAATGAATCCATTTGGATTTTCATCCGATTTGGACATTTTTTTGGTGGGATCTGCAAGGGACATAATTTTCGCCCCCATTTTGGGAATATACGGTTCCGGCAGGGTGAAAGTTTCACTGTAGGTATTATTAAAACGTACAGCGACATCACGGGTGATTTCAAGATGTTGTTTCTGGTCGACGCCTACAGGTACTAGGTCAGCCTGATAAAGGAGAATATCTGCCGCCATCAGCGCCGGATAGGTAAACAGCCCAGCGTTGACATTGTCGGCGTGTTTAGCACTTTTGTCTTTAAACTGAGTCATTCTGGAAAGTTCACCGAACTGTGTATAACAGGACAATACCCAGGCAAGTTCAGCGTGCTGAGGCACATGGCTCTGGATAAAAACAAGGCTTTTTTCTGGGTCAATTCCACAGGCCAGGAGAGTTGCCAGTGCTGACAGCGTTTGCTGACGAAGCTTTGCAGGTTCCTGACGTACGGTAATGGAATGAAGGTCGGCGATCATATAAGCGCAGGTGTACTCTTCCTGTAGAACAACCCAGTTTTTAATCGCTCCCAGATAGTTTCCCAACGTAAAAACTCCAGTTGGCTGGATGCCGCTGAGAATTATTTTTTTATGGCTGATGTTTTGTGTTTGATCCACGTTTCTGTTCTCCTTTAAAGGGTTATTTTGACGCTTCTGTTATTAATTTTAGTGGTTTCACAGAGCCCGGGTCATCTCTCCCAAGATTTTGATACCAGTTTCGATCTGTTCATTGCTTGGCATGGAAAAATTAAGCCGGAACGAATGGGATACCATGGTTTCCTCATGGGGAAGAAAAGCACTTCCCGGTACAACCGCGACTTTTTTGGCAACCGCATCACGCGTAAACTGCATCATATCTACCTCTTCTGGAAGTGTTACCCAAAGGAAAAGGCCACCTTGTGGACGGGTGAAAGAGACCCTAGGGTCAAAATATTTGTCCATTTGCTCTAACATATAGTGACATTTTTGCCGGTAGAGGGCACGCAACCGTTCCAGATGCGCGTTAAAATCATACTCGGTGACAAAACGATAGGCAATCATCTGAGCGAGGATATTGGTATGTACGTCATTAACCTGCTTTGCAACTACGACTTTTGCAGAAATTTCTTTTGGAAGGCTGAGAAATCCAACGCGGATTCCGGGTGAAAGGACCTTAGAAAAGCTGCCCGCGTAAATGACAATTCCGTCTTCGTCTAACGACTTGATGGTGGGAACATCTTCCCCTTCAAACCGCAACGCGCCATATGGGTTGTCTTCTAAGATCAGAACGCCGTATTTTTTACAAAGTTCGTAAACCGCTTTCCGTTTTTCCAGAGGAGCGGTAATTCCAGATGGATTCTGAAATGTTGGAATAGTATAAAAAATTTTGACGTTTTTTTCAGTTTTCAGCGCCTGCTCCAGCTGATCCAGATTGACACCATCTTCATCCAGATCGATTCCTACCAGATTTGTATTATAAGCTTTAATAGCGTTAAGTGCGCCGACAAAGCTTGGATTTTCGCACAGGACAGTATCCCCTTCATTACAGAGAACTTTGCAGCTCAGGTCAATTCCCTGTTGACCACCGGTGACAATAATCGCATCGTCTCGTTCTGGATGAAAACTGTTGATAGCAGGAAGAAGAGTTTCTTTAACATAGTTGCGGAGCGGGAGATAGCCCTCGGTAATATTATATTGGAGCGCTTCAACCGGTTGATTTTTAAGAATTTCTGCCGTAATTTCCCGGACTGCTTCAACAGGAAATGCATCAGGAGAAGGATTACCGGCTGCGAAAGAAATGACAGCCGGATCGGCAGTCAATTTAAAAATTTCCCGGATTGCCGAAGCTTTAATAGTCTTGATTCGATCTGAGAATTGATATTCCATGAAAATGAACCTCCTTTTATTATTCTACTTAACGCTTTTGCCTAAGATTTCACTTTTTTCTTTACATTCTTTTCATGTTCTGCGATCTTTTTCTTGTCTGTCACCTGGTTTTTAACAATGGCGTTATAGACTTTTTGGACATCCACTTTGTTATCGGCGTCATAGATCGGTTTTTTTAAGTGCTTCTTAAACTGCCTGAGTGTCATTACCGGAACACCCCGTGGACAATACAATGTGGTTTTATTGCTGGCAAAAACAACAACACCTTCCACGTTAACGCGATATATATTTTCTTTCCGGAAAAGGTGGCGAAGGTTATCAACATGGGTTTTATTTTGAAGGAGAGGATTGTAATGATAGTTACGATCGTCACCAACAACCTGAAGCCATTTCTCTTCCGCGGGGTTTCCGTAGATAGAACCGGCCCAGTTTTTAGTTTCAATTACCATTACACCAAATGGTGCAATTAAAATATGGTCAATCTGAGTTGTTTCATCATAAAGAGGAAGATAAACGTCGTTTAAAATTTTAACCTCGCGCAGATGAGAATATTTTTTAAGAGCCCGTAATACCTTCTTTTCTCCCTTCTTCCCCAGCTTTTTTGTCTTTTTTTTCTTTCGCTGAACCAAATAAATAATTCCGCCAATCAGCAGGATTACCACACAGGCGGCAATGGCAATAAGGGTATTCTGATCCATAAAGGGATACGCTCCTTTTAAAAAATTTTTAAAAACAATATTCTAAATAAAAATTTGTTTTAAACGATCCAGTTGAATCTTCTTCTCCAGCTTTAGCGCATTAGAAAGTAATTTCTGCGGATAGAATAGATAAGAATAAAAACATTATAAAACAAACTAATTTATATTTTAACACAAATTTGTATAAAAGTACAGGCGCAGAACCATACTATTGTTGCGGAAACCCGCTGCCCGGATAGTCCTGCATTTTTCTGGCTTGAGGCAGACGGGCATTTTCTGCCGGAGCCGCAGCCCGCAGTAAAAACGGAGCCTTTAGCAGCAGCGGACAATACCGGCGGCTAAAGAATATCATGTAAGGAGTTAAGATTATGTTGGATCGAATTGCATTGGCGCTTGTGATCATTGGTGCAATCAACTGGGGCTCTATCGGGATCTTCCAGTTCGATATAGTTGCCTGGATTTTCGGAGGTCAGGGCGCGATCGTCAGCAGAATTATTTATACGCTGGTGGCGCTTGCCGGCCTTTGGTGCATCTCGCTTTTTTTCCGCCGCAACGATGTCCTCTCGTCTGGGGATTAAAAAGTCAAAGTTAAATGACTTGACAGCTTTTCTGAACTGTGATAAAATAAAAGAAATTTAAAACGCTGTGAGAAAGACAACAGTTTTACTTTTCGCATGTTCAGAGAGCTGCCGGCTGGTGAAAGGCAGCCGTGCCGGTAAAGTCTGATCCCTTTTGAGCGGAGTGGCTGAACATCTGATTAGGCTGCTACGGTTTGCACCGTTATTGGCATAGGGCTTATTGGAGCCTGAAAAGCGGGCGTGTTTTATACGCCAATTTGGGTGGTACCGCGGGAATTAGCTCTCGTCCCATATGTGGACGGGAGCTTTTTATTTTATTATTTGTTGTTTCCCGTTTGAAATTGCCTTTTAACATTAGTTCAGATGTAGAAAAATTTTTATATAAAAGGGAGGATCATTATGGAAAATCAAGTTGCACAGATTGCAGAGCGAATTAAAGGAATGCGGCTGATTCTGGAACTTTCAGTGGAGGAGATGGCGCGAATTACAGATACAACGGTAGAAGAGTATGTTGCCGCGGAAAATGGGGAGAGTGACTTTTCGTTTACCTTTCTATATAAGTGTGCCAAAGCTTTTCACCTGGATCTCGCAGAACTTTTGACGGGAGAAACGCCGCATCTTTCTCAGTATTCTATTGTAAGGAAAGGCCACGGGCTTCCGCTTGAACGCCGGCAGGGATTTAAATATCAGCATCTCGCCTCTTTTTTCAAAGACAAAGTAGCGGAGCCGTTTTTTGTCACGGCAAAGTTTGACCCCAGCCAGGACAGCAATAATATTGAGCTTTCAACCCATGCGGGGGAAGAATTTGATTATATCCTTAAAGGAACGCTGATCTTCCGTTATGAGGATCATATTGAGGTACTGCATGAGGGGGATGCGGTTTATTATAATTCTGGGCGGGGTCATGGAATGATTGCCGCTGACCAGGCGGATTGCGAGTTTCTGGCAATGATCCTGGAAAAGAAGGAGGACTAAACAGGATGACAGGAAGAATCTATGAAAAATTTGTCGATGTACAGGAAGACGGACAGGGCCATTTGGTAAACCTTACATTTCATCCACCGGAGAACTTTAATTTCGCCTTTGACGTGATGGATGCTCTTGCAGAAAAAGACCCGGATAAAAACGCTTTGATCTGGGTGAGCAAGGATAAAAAGAACATCAACTTTACCTTTAAGCAGCTTCAGGAATATTCTTCCAAAGCGGCAAATCTCTTTAAATCAAAAGGGATTAAAAAGGGAGATCGGGTCATGCTGATCTTAAAAAGACATTATCAGTTCTGGTTTGCAATTCTTGGTCTTCATAAATTAGGTGCTGTCGCAATTCCGGCGACCAACCAGCTGATGAAGAAGGATATTGTTTACCGGTTTAACGCTGCCGGCGTTTCCGCAGTTGTAGCGACGCAGGATGACGGGGTTCCGGAGCATATTGAAGCGTCTCTTTCTGAGAGCCCAACGGTACATACAAAATTGATTGTCAACGGTCCACGTGATGGGTGGGATGATTTTGATGCGTTGTTAGAGGAACAGTCCCCTGTTTTCGAACGTCCTGTCGGGGAAGAGGGTACGGTGATCTCGGATCCAATGCTGATGTATTTTACCTCCGGTACCACAGGTTATCCTAAAATTGCCACACAGAGCTTTGATTATGCTCTTGGACATTTTGTTACCGCCCACTATTGGCATAATGTTGACCCGGACGGCATCCATTTCACAATCTCGGATACCGGCTGGGGCAAGGCTGTTTGGGGAAAACTTTATGGCCAATGGTTGAGTGAAACGGCGGTTTTTGTTTACGACTTTGACCGTTTCCATGCGGATGATATCCTGCCGCTGTTTGCCGAGTATAACATCACTACTTTTTGCGCGCCGCCGACCATGTACCGTTTCTTTATCCAAGAGGATTTAGGAAAATATGATCTTTCTTCCCTCAAATACTGCACGATTGCGGGAGAGGCGCTTAACCCAGAGGTGTTCAACAAATTTTATCAGTACACTGGTTTGAAGTTGATGGAAGGCTTTGGCCAGACGGAAACTACACTGGTCATTGCAAATTTGGTTGGAACAGAACCTAAACCGGGCTCCATGGGAAAACCGAATCCTCAGTACGACGTCGACCTTGTCAATTCTGACGGCGAAACGGTTCCTCCGGGCGAAGTCGGCGAAATCGTTATCCGAACAGATAAGGGAAAACCCTTTGGACTCTTTTCGGGATATTATCGGGATGAGGAAAAGACAAAAGAGGCGTGGCATGACGGACTTTATCATACTGGAGATATGGCCTGGCGGGATGAGGACGGGTATTTCTGGTATATGAGCCGTACAGACGACGTAATTAAGAGCTCCGGTTACCGGATTGGCCCGTTTGAGATTGAAAGTGTTCTTATGGAGCATCCTTCCGTCGTGGAATGCGCGGTCACCGGCGTTCCGGACCCGCTTCGCGGATACGCTGTTAAAGCGACGATTGTCCTCGCGAAAGGCTATACTCCTTCGGAAGAACTCAAAAAGGAACTTCAGAAGTTCGTGAAAGACGCGACAGCTCCGTATAAATATCCTCGTGTGGTCGAATTTGTGGAAGAACTTCCTAAAACCATCAGCGGAAAGATCAGACGCGCGGAAATCCGCAGTAATGATCAAAACGCTTGACTTGAACAGAGACGTGAAGCCCCCGGATTTTAATCCGGGGGCTTTTTTCGCGAAAACAAAGGATTATAAAACGGCGGTGAAAACCGGTAGATTTATTTGCTGGTTTGCCATAGATCGGATAGAATGATTGAAACGGGATCTTTTGAAAAAGGCTGTAACGTTTGAATGAAATTTGCGACAAAGATATAGAAAAAAAGGAGGGAGCGCGTTGCGGGATTGGGAAGAATTGTATTTGGCACACCGTCAGGCGGTATACGGCTATCTGCTCAGCTTAACGCGCGATCCTCTTCTCGCGGAAGATTTGCTGAGTGAAACGTTTTTACAGGCGCTGCGTTCTGTGGGGAATTTCCGGGGTGAATCTTCTGTGCGAACCTGGTTGTGCGGAATCGCCAGAAATCTTTGGCTCAGACAGCTGAGAAGCAAAAAAGAACTTTTGGGATTTGATGAACGGATAGCTTATTATGTGGGAGAAACTCTTGAAGACAGTTTTGCTGATGCTCAGACAGTGCAGAGAATTAAGGAGCTCTTAGCAGAGAAAGATGAGCGTACGGCGAAGGTGGTAAAGATGAGATTGGAACTTTACTCCTACAGCGAAATTGCGGAACAACTTCAGATCTCAGAAAATTCCGCTCGGGTCATTGAGTTTCGTACACGAAAATGGTTGAAAGATATTTTAAAGAAGGAGGGATTGCTGGAATGAAAAAGATGGGTCAGATTTCCTGTAACGTTTGTCTTGACCTGATTCCGCTAGTTCAGGATGGCGCGGCAAGCTTAGATAGTGAGGAGCTGGTGCGGGGACATACGGCGGAATGTGCTGCATGCCGGAGTGTTTTGGAGCGGTCGCAGCCTTGTACTGTTTCGTTCCCGGATGATAGAAAGGTGCTTCGTCGGATCAACAGGGCCTTTTTGAGGGCGGGAATGGCAGTAATTCTTTCCGCTGCGGTTTTTGGCGCTTCTCAGGCACTTTCATTTGGAATCTTTTACAATATTATCATTATGCCTCTGGTGGGGGTATTCGGCAGTTTTCTGCTTGGGAAACGCTGGTATTTCCTTCCGATAGGAATTTTGGTTTTAACCCCTCTGCTTTCCATGCTATTTGAACTTTTTGGAAGTGATTGGGACACGATTTTAGGACAATTTCCGGGTTTGCTGATCTTTGCCCTGATTTATGCTTTGTTGGTTCTGATTGGAATTGCTATCTCAGCGTTGTTTCGGTTTGCTTTTCGAAAGGAGGAATAAAAATGATCTGCCAAAAACGTGCTTTGAAGATTTGTGCCGGAGTTGCCGGAGCGGTTTTAACTGCGGTGCTTTTGATCGGAATTGCTTTTTCATTTGGGAATCCGGTTTCAGGATATTTTGCCGGCCAAAAGATGCAGCAGTATCTTGATAAAGAATATCCTTACAGAAGGCTGAAAATTGCAGAGATCCGATATGGCCCGGGATTTGGGGATTACTATGCGCAGGCAGTTGTTCCGGGGGTGGAGACTTCTTATTTTACCGTATATTTTCAAACGGGTAAATGTCACGACAGTTATGACGAAGACTTGGAAACGGGCCGAGAACTGCTTTCCAGGCAGGAAAAAATCCGCAGAGACGCAATCAAGCCGATTTTGGAAACAGTTCCGGAACTAAAGATCTGGATAGAAGCACTTGAGCCGCAAGGAGAAGCTCCTCTTCTTGATCCTCCCTATCGCACAGGAATGGAAGCGTCTTTTGAGCTGATGATTAATTGTACAGCGGAAACTCCCACCATTGAATATGCGGCCGATGTAATGAGGAAAGTCTGCACACTGATGGAACAAAACGGTTTTCGGTTTGAGCGCTATCGTATTGATATCACTTCTGCGGAGAATTCAGCTGATGCAGTTATAGCTTATGGGTTTACCTCTGAAATGATTCAAAGCGAGAATTTTGAGGATCTTTTGAAAAGAAGCCACAGTTTTGTGGAGTTTCCTTCTGGAAGCGAAAAAAAATATGAGGTTTACGACGCGGCGGTATTAGAAACGGAATAATATTCCAGAGGAAAGAGAGAGCTGGATGACAACAGGAAGACGTTTTTAAAAATCAGGGCGGTTGTGCTTGCGTAAGAGAGGATTGTTTTTCTCATGCTTTTGACAAATTTTTGGGGGGATCCGCCAGGATTGTTGGGCAGACGTGTTCGGTTTTAAAGAAAAATGGAGATGCTTTTATTCGCTGTGAATTTTGCCTTCAAAACCCTGAGATGGATCAGGTTTATCTCATGATTGACGATGTTTCTTCGGAAACAATTGAACGGGGCAGTTTAACAGGTTATTGGCGGCAATGTGCGGATAATCCCGGTTTAGGCGTTTCTGGTATAATAAGTTCTCCATTTCAAGAGTAATCTGAAATAATTGCTTTCTTTACATTTTTGAAAAAACTCCTATAATAGGAATCAGAAAGGAATGAAACCGGTTTCAAAAAAGGAGGACAGACAGATGGAAGAAGTATATCAGTTTTTAAAAAAATGCGGCACTTATTATCTTGGCACAACGGACGGTGATCAGCCACGGGTCCGACCTTTTGGAACGGTCGCTCTTTATGAAGGAAAGCTGTATCTGCAGACGGGCAGGAAGAAAGAAGTTTTTCGGCAGATGAAAGAAAATCCAAAGATTGAGATTTGTGC
>CAUABB010000005.1 GCA_958427155.1 uncultured Oscillospiraceae bacterium
TATAGCACTAAAAAAATAGAACCGCAATTTTTTAAAATGATTTTTCCTTATTTTTATACTTTTTCAGTCTAAAGCGTCTCTTAAAACAAAAAAGGAAGCGCATATAATGCGCTTCCTTTTTGCTTTTCAAAAGAAATTTTTATTCCTCTGTGCCGTAAAGCTTCTGCAGTTTCACCAGGTGGTCATACTGCTCTTTCGCATGAACAGCCGCCTCGTCAAACAACTCTGCCGCACGATCCGGGAAGGCCAGTTTCAGGCGGTTATACCGGGTCTCGTTGGAGATAAACTCTTTATAATCCGCGGTAGCCGGTTTGCTGTCAAGGATGAACGGGTTTTTGCCCTCAGCCTTAAGCGCCGGGTTGTAACGGAACATGTTCCAGTAACCAGCCTCAACAGCCTTTTTCATTTCAGCCTGGCAGTTGGTCATACCGCCCTTAATACCGTGCATCTCACATGGAGCGTAACCGATGATCAGGGACGGGCCTTTATAAGCCTCAGCCTCAGCAATCGCTTTAATGGTCTGAGCCTGATTTGCACCCATCGCAATCTGCGCGACGTAAACGTAACCATAGCTCATGGCGATTTCCGCAAGACTCTTCTTACCGATGGCTTTACCAGCCGCAGCAAACTGAGCAACCTGACCGATCTGGCTGGCTTTAGAAGCCTGACCGCCGGTGTTGGAATAAACCTCGGTATCGAAGACCATGATGTTGACATCCTCGCCGGAAGCGATAACATGGTCAAGACCGCCGAAGCCAATATCGTAAGCCCAACCGTCGCCGCCGAAGATCCAAATGGACTTCTTAGCAAGGTACTGTTTCTTCGCAAGGATTTCACGGCCGAGGGTGCAGGCCTCACAGGTGCAGCCATCAATAACCGCATCTTCCAAAGCTGCTACAAATTTCTTGGTAGCTTCGCCATTTGCTTTACCATCGTCCATGGTATCCAACCACGCCTGAGCAGCATCTTTCAGGCCGGCGTAGGTGTAATCAACCGCGATCAGCGCACGGACATTTGCAGCCACGCTGTCACGAACCGCTTTCTGACCAAGGTACATACCAAAGCCATGCTCTGCGTTATCTTCAAACAAGCTATTCGCCCAAGCAGGTCCAAAGCCGCTTACCTTATTTACCGTATACGGAGAAGTTGCAGCCGGGCCGCCCCAGATGGAAGAACAACCGGTAGCGTTAGAAATAAACATTCTCTCACCGAAGAGCTGGGTGATCAAACGAGCGTAGCTGGTCTCCGCACAACCCGCGCAGGAACCGGAGAACTCAAGGAGCGGCTGGTTGAACTGGGAACCCTTAACGGTGGTCTCAGCCATCATACCGTCTTTCTTCTTAATGTTCTCAACGCAGTAGTCAAAGACAGGCTGCTGGTCAAGCTGGCTCTCCTGAGCAACCATCTTCAAAGTGCCTTTCGCAGCGGTCGGACAAACATTAACACAAACGCCGCATCCCATACAGTCAAGCGGAGAAACCGTCATAGCGAACTGGTAATCCTCACAGCCTTTTCCAATCATCTGTTTTGTTTTGATGTTCGCCGGAGCGTTCTTCACTTCATCAGCGGTCAAAGCAAACGGACGGATCGTTGCGTGCGGACATACATACGCGCACTGGTTACACTGGATACAGGTTTCAGGATTCCACTCCGGAACGTTAACCGCAACACCGCGTTTCTCGTAAGCGGAAGCGCCCTGCTCAAATTGTCCGTCAACATGATCAACAAAGGCGGAAACCGGCAGGCTGTCGCCATCCATTTTGGAAACAGGCTCCATGATCTCCTTGACCATTTTAACGGTAGCCGGATTGCCCTTCAGGTTGTTTTCCTCAACCGGATCCTTAGCGTCAGCCCAGGAAGCCGGAACCTCAACTTTATGAAGCGCGTCTTTACCTGCGTCAATTGCCTTGTAGTTCATCTCGACAACAGCGTCACCCTTCTTGGAGTAGGATTTCTTCGCTGCTTCTTTCATGTACTTAATCGCATCCTCAGCCGGCATGATATTCGCAAGAGCGAAGAACGCAGACTGGAGAATGGTGTTGGTGCGCTTGCCCATACCGATCTCGATCGCTTTGTCGATCGCGTTGATGGTGTAGAGCTGGATGTTGTTCTGCGCAATGTAGCGTTTCGCTTCAGCAGGCATATGATGATCCAGTTCCTCGTCGCTCCACTGGCAGTTGATCATGAAGATTCCGCCCGGTTTCACGTCGTTAACCATCTTAAAGCCTTTTACGACATAAGATGGGTTATGGCAGGCAACAAAGTCTGCTTTGTTGATGTAATAGGGGCTGCGGATCGGCTTGTCGCCAAAACGCAGGTGAGAAACAGTAATACCGCCAGTTTTCTTGGAGTCATACTGGAAGTATGCCTGAATATATTTGTCTGTATGGTCACCGATAATCTTAGTGGAGTTTTTGTTCGCGCCAACTGTACCGTCGCCGCCGAGACCCCAGAACTTACATTCGGTAGTTCCTTCCGCAGCGGTGTTCGGGGCGGGTTTCTCCTCCAAGGAGAGGTAGGTGACATCGTCGGTAATACCGAGGGTGAAACGTGTTTTCGGCTCGTCTTTCTGAAGCTCATCATAAACAGCGAAGACGCTGGACGGCGGGGTATCCTTGGAACCAAGACCGTAACGGCCGCCGATTACCATTGCGTCATTTCCAGCCTCACGCAGAGCAGCGACAACATCGAGGAAGAGCGGCTCGCCAAGAGCGCCCGGCTCTTTGGTACGGTCAAGAACAGCGATCTTCTTCGCGGTCGCCGGAATTGCTTCCAAAAGCTTTCCAGGAACGAACGGACGGTAAAGACGAACTTTAACAAGACCGACTTTTTCGCCTTTCGCGGTCAGGTAATCGATAACCTCTTCGGCAACATCGCAGATAGAGCCCATCGCGATAATAACGCGCTCCGCATCCGGTGCGCCGTAATAGTTAAAGAGCTTGTAATTTGTGCCGATCTTCGCGTTAACCTTGTCCATATACTCTTCAACAACAGCCGGAAGAGCGTCATAGTACTTGTTGCAGGCCTCACGGTTCTGGAAGAAGATATCTCCATTCTGATGAGAACCGCGCATGGTCGGATGCTCCGGATTCAGAGCATGGTCACGGAACGCTTTAATCGCATCCCAATCAACCATTTCAGCCAGATCGTCGTAATCCCAGGTCTCAATCTTCTGAATCTCATGGGAAGTACGGAAACCGTCAAAGAAGTTGATAAACGGAACACGGCCTTTGATGCTCGCAAGATGCGCAACAGCTGCAAGATCCATAACTTCCTGCGGATTGGACTCGGCCAGCATCGCAAAACCGGTCTGACGACAAGCGTAAACGTCAGAATGGTCACCGAAGATGTTCAACGCATGGCTTGCTACAGTACGCGCGGATACGTGAAATACGCTCGGCAGCAGCTCACCTGCGATTTTATACATGTTCGGGATCATCAAAAGAAGGCCCTGGGAAGCGGTATAGGTGGTAGTCAGCGCACCAGCAGCAAGGCTGCCGTGAACAGCACCAGCCGCGCCCGCCTCAGACTGCATCTCCATTACTTTAACAGTTGTTCCGAAGATGTTTTTCTGGCCAAGAGCGCTCCACTGATCAACGCTGTCCGCCATGGGGCTGGACGGGGTGATCGGATAAATGGCGGCAACTTCCGTAAACGCATAAGATACATGCGCAGCGGCGGTGTTGCCGTCCATGCTTTTCATCTTTCTTGCCATTTTCTTTCCTCCTGAATGTTTTCTCAACACAAGCTCCGGCGGCACCGGGGCATGTTATGTCGCTTTAAATTTTACCACGTTTGAACCAGGTTGTAAAGGGATATTGTCGAACTTTTATCATTCAACTATATGGAAATAATGTTAAAAATAAACATTTTGTATTTTGTTTTCCGCAAAATTTTTTTCAAATCCTGCGACTTTTCCCTTTTTCTCCATTTTTGTCTTTATCCGTTTAAACCTTTCAAAAAAATTTACAATTCCTTCCTGAAGTAGGCTGTATGACAATGGTATGCTATTGTAAACAATATCTCCGTTATTTTCATCCCAAAAGGGGGTTTTTTTATGTTCCAAGTTTCAAATGGAATTAATCTTTTTTACGAACAAACAGGGAGCGGGGCTCCCTTGATTCTTGCACATGGAAATGGAGAAGATCACACCATTTTTGACCGCCTGGTTCCAAGGCTTGCTGAATTTTTTACCGTGTATGCTGTCGATTCTCCGGGGCACGGCCGGAGTCAACGGCCAAAAGAATTTCACTATACTGATTTCGCTGCCGTCTTTTCCGCTTTTATCCGGGAGCTTAAGTTGGAACGACCGGCTTTCTGCGGCTTCAGTGACGGCGCAATTATCGGGATTCTCCTCGCCGCTGGCGAGCCATCTCTTCTTTCCCGACTGGTTCTCTGCGGCGCAAACCTCACTCCGCGCGGTCTTAAAAGACGATGGCTGACACTTTTTAAGGCCGAAGCCTTCTTTACACAGAATCCCAAGCTTAAAATGATGCTTCACGAACCACAGATCACATCTGAAATTTTAAGAAAAATTACAGTCCCCACCTTGGTTACGGCTGGAGCACACGATATGATACAGAAATCCGATACCCAAACCATAGCGGAGTGTATCTCCGGGGCAAAGCTACATATTCTGCCAGGAGAAGGCCACGCAAGCTATGTAGCTCACACGGCAAAGCTCGCTCCCCTGCTTTTGGAATTTTTTGAAGTAAAACAGGAGCCGTAACTCCGACTCTTCAAAATTCCCCTTATCCAGGGAGTTCCTCACAAAGATGTCTTGCTGAAGCCTCTATTGCTTTAAGCATATATTCCCGAGAAAACCGGGTAATCGGCAGGCGATCGCGTGGGATCATCCCAATATGATTAAGGATTTCTTCCATATTTAACATGCAATAAGAGGTTCCTCTGCCAGAACCACCTGCTGCCGCAACAAAAATACAAGGTTTTTCCTTTAAAAAATGATTATGTACAGTTTCCAGGCGACGAAGCCGGTCCATCAATGCTTTTAGCGGTTCAGACAGATCGTGCCAATAAACCGGCGTGATAAAAATAATCGCCTCAGCCTCGGCCATTTTAAGGTAAAGCGGTTCCAAATCATCACCAATGACACAGGTTCCCTTTTCCTTGCAGTCTCCATAACCATTTTTACAAACTCGGCAACGCTCAATCGTCAGAGAGTTGAGCTGAACCGGATCGGCAGCTTTTCCAGCAGCTTCTACCCCACGGACAGCCGCCTCCATACAGGCCGCAGTCAATCCGTCTTTGTTTGGGCTACACCAGATAACAGGAATCGACATAAACAACACCTCGACTTTGTTAAAATCAAACTATTACTTTATCATAATACGGTTTACCCCATCAGTAAAGACCATACCAGGAAAGGAGAAAAGAAAATTTGTTCGTTTTCCTTTACTTTTCCTTTGGAAAATGGTATAATAAAATATCAGTATAAGTTTATAGGTCGTGTCAGGCAGAAAGCACCTCTAAAGATTTTCAAGAGAAGAGACACACAGCGAGATTTTTGGTAAATTCCCGGCAAAAGCCGTGGAGGAGAAAGAGAGGTAATTCGGATGGCAGAAAAGCAAACTCCATTTTTCACTTATAAAGGAAAACCGCTGGTACGAAAGGGCGATACTATTTATTATGGCTCGATGGGTGACGATTACGTCGTCATGCTGAGCATCCAGTCTCACACCAAAAATGGTGAACTTGATCTGGCCGATACGGTAACCATCCAGTTAATGCATACCGATACTACCATCAACCCAATGGATATTGTGGTAAAAAAAGCAGAGAAAAAAGGACTTTATCAGGCTCTTGATATTGCGAGTATCTGGCTTGAGCGTGCACTCGAGGGTAATGCTGACTGATTAAGCTTTCAAATTTTGTAGCAAACAGAATTTACAGTTCAAAAATTCCGGGAGATTTTAACTCCCGGAATTTTTTTATTCATCTTGATGCAGCAGCATCCGAATTAGCCCATCTGTAAAAACGCTTCGGGGTTAAGATCATCTTTCAGACGATCATTTCCCGTTTTAAAATGGGCTGCGGCGACAGCGTCTTTTACCGCTTAGAAACAGTTGGACAATCTCAACATACATCTCACTCCAAAAGTGACATCTTTATTTTCCCCAAAACTTTCCCGCCATAAAGACAGGGAAATTCAGAATTCGGCGGCGTTTTACCTTCTTTCCCGCCGAAAACGGAGGATCTCGATTCCCGCCAAAACCAAACAACCTGCCGCATAGCTCAGGATATCCCACCAGTCGCAGACTGATCCCAACAAGATACGGAGAACACTGCTTTCAGAAAGCCCTATCAAATCGGCAAGGCCTATTCCCTGTAAAAGCTCTACCCCCGCCGAAAAAAGGAAAATCCAAAGCGGAAGGAGCCTGCATTGATTGGGAAACACAATCCGTATAAGACAATAAAGCACCCCTACAACCAGAGCATCCCCAATATAAGGCCGTACAAAATCGTCATGAACAAAAAGGGCAATCAGCACTTCAATTCCCAACAATCCTAAAAAACCGACAACCCAGCCCAGCCGAGCCTTTGTCAGCTGTTTCATATCATTTCCTCCCGTCGTTCCTGCCGCACGGCGGCTGTCTTCCTGTCACAATACACAGATAATCACTTTCTTACCGTCCATGATGCCGAATCAATCCAACCGCCTTGCTAACCTCAATCACGACAATTGGCACAAACGCTAACCCGACTGCGATCAGATAAAGTTCAAAGGGGAGCTGGATTAAACCGAAGGCCATCGCTACCGGCGGAACAAAGACCACCAGGGCAACCAGTGCGGTTGAAATGAGCGCGGCGCCGTTGAGTTTCCGGTTGCCGAACGGCCCAATTTTAAAGAGGGAGCGGTCGGAGCGCATGTTGAACGAGTGGATGACCTGAGTCATGGAAAGGATGATAAAGGCCATAGTCTGTCCCCCCTCCAGTACGCCAGTCGCCTGCCAGCCATACCAGAATCCAAACAGGGTAAGGGCGGCAAACATCACGCCCTGCAGCACCACCCGCACACCCATGCCGTGAGCGAAGAGACCTTCGCTTTTCGGCTTGGGGCTACGTTTCATCACAGCGTCGTCTACCGGCTCCATTCCAAGAGCGATGGCAGGCAGGCTATCGGTTACTAGGTTGATCCAAAGCAGCTGCATCGAAAGCAGGGGCGAATTGCGCCAGAACAGCATAGCGAAGAAGACGGTCAGCACTTCGCCGATATTGGTGCCGAGTAGGAACATGACCGCTTTCTTGATGTTGTCGTAGATACCACGGCCCTCTTTGACCGCGTCGACGATGGTGGCGAAGTTGTCGTCGGTCAGGGTCATATCGGAAGCTCCTTTTGCAACGTCGGTCCCGGTGATCCCCATTGCGCAGCCAATGTCCGCCGCCTTGAGAGCCGGCGCGTCGTTGACGCCGTCTCCTGTCATGGAAACGACTTCACCCTGCGCCTGCCAGGCTTTGACAATCCGGATTTTATCCTCCGGCGACACACGGGCGTACACCGAGATGGTACGAACGCGGTTTTGCAATTCTTCTTCGCTCATCTGGGCGAGCTCCGCACCGGTTACCGCGTCGTCCCCATCCAGCAGGATTCCCAAATCCTTCGCAATGGCCGAGGCGGTCACAACGTGATCACCGGTGATCATGACCGGTTTGATACCCGCTTCGCGGCAAACCTTGACCGCTTCCCTAGCCTCCGGGCGCGGCGGGTCAATCATCCCAACGAGCCCAAGGAAGGTCAGTCCGTTTTCCAGTTCCTCCGGGGTAGGATTCTGCGGCACGACATTAATTTCCTTAAAAGCAACCGCCAATACCCGGAGCGCCTCCCGGCTCATCCGGTCAGTTTCCTGCCGGGCGGCATCTAAGTTCCCTGCGACACAGCGCAAGGCCAAAATATCGAATGCGCCTTTAACAATGACAATATTTTTTCCATCAATCCGGTTGACAGTGGTCATTAGCTTGCGGTCGGAATCAAATGGGATTTCCGCAAGTCTTGGGTATTCCTCCGCAAGGCTGCTCTTAGGCATCCCGTTTTTATAAGCCGCAAGGACAATAGCTGTCTCAGTGGGATCACCGATATGTCGCTCTTTTCCGTCTTCAATCTCAACCGAACCATCGCTGCACAGGGTTGCGTATCTCAAAATTTTACAAATCTGTTCTCCATTGGCCGCAGAAATTTTTTCCCGTTCACCACTATCCGCATAAGCTTCCACCAAAGTCATCCTGTTCTGGGTCAGGGTGCCAGTCTTATCTGAGCAGATAACCGAGGCGCTCCCCAGTGTCTCGACAGCGGGAAGCCGCCGAATAATGGCATTTTTCTTAACCATCCGCTGTACACCAATGGACAGGACGATGGTGACAATGGCCGGAAGCCCTTCCGGAATAGCGGAAACCGCAAGGGAGACAGCAGTCATGAAGATTTCCATCGGCGGAATACCGTCGATGATACCGATGACAAAGATGACCGCGCAGGCAATCAACGCGACAATTCCCAGATATTTTCCAAGCTTTGTGAGTTTCTGCTGAAGCGGGGTCTGGGTTTCGCTTTCTCCTTCCAGTAGGTTTGCAATTTTACCCATCTCGGTTTTCATTCCAGTAGAGGTAACCACTGCGGTTCCCCGGCCGTAGGTGACGCTGCACCCAGAGTAAACCATGTTCTTTCGGTCACCGAGTGGCGCGTCCACCGGAATTTCCACCGTGGCATCCTTTTCGCTGGGGACAGACTCCCCTGTCAGGGCAGATTCTTCTGACTTCAAACTGGCCGACTCTAACAGGCGGGCGTCAGCGGGGATAAAGTCGCCTGCTTCAAGCAGAATGATATCACCTGGAACCAGTACGGATGCTTCCACCACCGCTTCTCGTCCTTCCCGACGGACCTTGGCGCGAGGAGCTGAAAGATCTTTAAGTGCTTCAAGTGCCTTTTCCGCTTTGCTTTCTTGTACCACTCCCATAACGGCGTTTAAAATGACAATGACCAAAATCAGAACCGGTTCGAAAAATTCGTTCGGTTCTCCCTCCACGCAGGCAATAACAAACGAAACCGCCGCCGCTGCCAGAAGGATCAAAATCATTACGTCTTTAAACTGATTCAAAAAACGCTGAAGATTTGTCTTTTTCTTTCCGCTGCGCAGTTTGTTTTCTCCATACTGTTCCAGTCTTGCAACAGCTTCATTTTGGGTAAGACCCTGCAGACCGGTGTTTAGTTCCCGTTCAATCTCCTGCACGCTTTGACTATGCCAATCCACCTTGCTTCTCCCCTTTTATTTTATTTTTACTCCAGTTATCCTTCCCTACTCCATCCTGTTTTATCGATTTCGACATCTATGCTATGATTTTAATTACAAAAAATGTATTTATTTCATCTGATTTATCAAATTTTTATAGAAAATATGAACATTTTGTTAATTCCATCTTCTCCCTTGACTTCTTTCTTACGGTATGCTATTCTATAGGCGGTATCAACTTGTATATACCTGTTAAACATATAACAAACAGGAGGGATTTTATGACAGATTGTCTGAACCGGCAAAGCCCGCAGCCACTTCATCTGCAGTTTGAGGAAATTTTGCGGGAACAGCTGGATAACGAGGAGTGGCCAATCCATTCCTGTATCCCCTCTGAAAACGAGCTCAGCCGGAAGTACGGCATCAGCCGGATGACCGTGCGCGCCGTCCTTACCAGATTAGTAGACGCAGGACTTCTTTACCGAGTTCCCGGCAAAGGAACCTTTGTTGCAGAACCCAAAATTGTAAGCCGTCCCCTTTCCCAGATGGGTATTACGCAGCAACTGGAGCAGATGGGGTACGAGACTTCTACTAAGGTTATCAATATCGGGATCATCTCCTGTCCTTCCAAAATGGCGAAACGCCTTAAAATTGAACCAGGAAGTGACGTGACGACTATTAAACGGCTGCGGTTTGTCAAAGAGGAGCCTCTTTCTATCCATACTTCTTATATTCCTTTGAATGTTTGCAGCGATTTGGAGATGCAGGATTTTGAACACAATCAGCTCTGTGATATTATGGAGCAGGTTTATCACCATGAAATTGTTCGAAGGGTAGAGACATTGGAATCCACTACCGCTTCCATTGATGAAGCGGAGCTTCTTTCGGTTCGTCCAGCCTTTCCCCTGTTGTTGCTCAATACTACCATGTATACGACAGGAGATCTTCCAGTAGAAACCTCTGCCGTGGTTTTCCGGGGCGATAAGTTTAAAATCAAACTCGAATTCAATAAAGGTTGACTTTATTTTCATATGATGTAATTCAACGCAGAAAAGGAGAAGTAGTATGCAGATTTTATCGGTTGATTTTGGAACCTCATCCGTGAAGCTCTCGGTTGTAGACGACAAATTGAATATCCTCAGCTCCGCCAAGGTTTCCTATCAGATTTCAGTTACCAACGGGGACTGGGTTGAACTGGACGGCAGGGTGGTTTTTGACGCCATGATGAAAGGGATTCATCAGCTTTCCCAGTACGCTGAAACAATCGAGCTAATCGGGTTTGACACCTTCTCCCCCTCCATGACCTTTATGGACGAAGAAGGGAACGCTCTCCACCCCGTACTCACCCACCTTGACCGCCGGAGCAAGGAACAGACAAAAGAGATTCTGCGGGTGATGGGAAAAGAAAAATTTCAGAGCATCACCGGCATTCAGCCCTTTACCGGAGGGGCTTCCATTACCTCTGCCCTTTGGATGAAAGAAAACCGACCAGATGTTTTTAACGCTGCTCATCAGCTCGGCCATCTTAATACATACATTTACAAACGGCTGACCGGTGTTTTTGCGACCGATCCAACCAACGCTTCTATGACCGGAATGTACAACACCGTTACCGGGGATGGCTGGTCCAAAGAAATCTGTCAGACATTCGGAATCCCGATGGAAATGCTCCCTCCTATTTATGAAGCAGGTAGTATTTTGGGCGGTCTCAAGCCGGAAATTGCCGCACAGTGCGGACTGAAAGCTGGTATCCCAGTTGCCCTGGGCGGAAATGATGCCGCGACAGCACAGGTGGGTGCAGGTAACACCCATTCGGGAGATATCCTGAATATTTCAGGAAGCAGTGAAATGGTTTCTATCCTTTCCGATACTCCAAAAGTCAACGATAAATATTATCTCCGCCGTTCTGCAACGCCGGGACTCTGGCAAATTTTTGCCATCACGGCAAGCGGCTTCGCGATTGACTGGTTCCGTGAAGAATTTTATAAGGACATGGATGAATACACCTTTTTTAAGAAGGAAATGCCAGTGGTAATCAACCATAACCTGACAACAACTGAAGTCGGGTTTCTGCCCTACCTTGCTGGCGATCGTCAAAGTCTAGAGCCAAAACGGGGTGCTTTTACCGGGCTCACCCTTCAGTCCACCAGAAGGGATTTTCTGGCTGCTATCTTCTTGGGCATTCATGAGCCAATTCAGGAAACACTCAGGTTGGCAGAAGAATTCCTCAGTTTAAATAAAACAATCAAACTGACCGGCGGAATGGTTGACGATGCTTTTTTGACCATTAAGTATAAACTCTTCCCCAGCTACACCTTTGAAGTCAAGCCCGACTGTCCAATCCTTGGGAACGCAGTGCTTGCGATGGAAGGATTGAAACGGGCCGAAACCGAAAAGGAGAGGTAATATGGAGGCTTTATTCGTCAATCGCTATACCCCTTCCATAAAGCTGTTTGAACAATTTTACCGGAAAACCGCCTTAAAATACAGCCGCGTAATCGGGATCATCGGACTGGCCGCGCTAGCTGTTCTTCTTTTGGTGCTAATTTGGATAGGACGCAGCAACACGCCGATCCTTCTTGCCATTCTGGTGGGGGCCGCCTTCTGCTTTGGCCTGATTTTTCTTCACAAATTGATGGCCTATGGCGCAATGCGCCGCACCATGAAAGCACACGGTGGAGATATTTACCCGACTACCGTCACTTTTACAGATAAAATCACCCTGCGGGAAGGAACTCAAACAGCTTCTCTTAAGTACATAGAGCTTACCGAAGTTGTAGACTGTGGCAGTCTTCTGGCGCTTCTCGTTGGCCGCGGAAACGGCGTCATCGTTAAAAAAGACGGTTTTACCAAAGGAGATTACAAGGCTTTTTCCGCTTTTTTAAATGAAAAAATCTCCAAATCCCACAGGTAGCTGGCTTGTGAGATAGTACTCAAATATTTCTTTTTCTCTGTCTGTTAACCGGAAACGGTTACTTATAAACTAAAACCACCCATTATCTTAAAGGAGGAACCATTATGGTAATTTCTATCGGCTGTGACAATCTGGCCATCGAACTGAAAAACGCGGTAATTGAAGAGGTTAAAAAACTGGGACACGAGGTTCTTGATTTCGGCGTAAAATCTCCGGAAGATCCCTATGATTATCCGGATGTCGCCTACCCGGTCGCAAAAGCTGTTGCTGATAAAAAAGCCGACCGCGCAATCTTAATCTGCGGCACCGGCATCGGGATGGCAATCTCCGCCAACAAAGTAAAGGGCGTTTACGCGGCGGTCTGCCACGATATCTATTCCACCGAGCGCTCCATCCTCTCAAATGACTGCAACTGCATGTGCATGGGCGCGTTAGTTATCGGCAAAGCTACCGCGCTGACCCTGGTGCGTACCTGGCTGGGTCTGACCTTTAAAGAGAGCCCGTCCAGCAAAAAGATTGCGAAATTCAAAGAGATTGAAGCAGGAACCATGGAGGTGAAACTGCATGCCGACAAATAAACCATTTGATGAATTGTCACTGGAACGCCATGCGCTAAATATGCGCCGGATGATCTGCGAAACGATCATCAACAACGGAGAAGGCCACGGAGGACCCGCCCTGTCCTGTACCGATATTATGGCAGTGCTTTACATGAACGTCATGAAAATCGATATGGAAAATCCGACTGGCCCCGACTGTGATAAATTTCTGCTTTCCGCCGGTCACAAGTGTCTTGCTCTCTATGCGGCTCTGGCTGAAAAAGGGATTATTGACAAAAAGGTTCTTTCCACCTATAACAAACTCGGTTCTCCTGTTCCAGGTCATCCGGACATGACAAAACTTCCGGGTGTTCAATTTTCCACCGGCTCTTTGGGACACGGCCTGCCGATTGGCTGCGGGCTTGCCAAAGCTGCCAAAATGCAGGGAAAAGACTATATGACTTATGTCCTGATGGGCGACGGTGAGCATGGCGAGGGATCTGTTTGGGAAGCTGCCGCTTACGCCGTCCACAACAAACTGGATAACCTGGTAGCTATAATCGACGAAAACGGGCTCCAGATTAACGGCACAACCGCAGAAGTTCTCCGTCCGGCTCCGTTTGAAGACCGGTATGCTGGTTTCGGATGGGCTGTAAAATCGATTGACGGACACAATCTCAAAGAGATTTACGACGCATTAAACGCTGCCCCATTTGAGAAAGGAAAACCAAGCCTGATTGTCGCCAAAACCAAAAAAGGTCGCGGCATCTCCTTTATGGAGGATAACATTAACTATCATCACTGGCATCCAGGCAAGGACGAGCAGGAAAAAGCTCTTGCTGAACTGGCCGCAGCAGACGCGGCACTGAAAGAAAAGGAGGCGGCGAAATAATGGCGGTACAGGATCCCAGAAAAGTATTTGAAAAAGCATTTTTGGAAATTGGAAAAGAAAACCCGAAGGTCGTCGGTGTTTCGTGCGACTCTGCAAAAGGCGCCGGTATGTGGTCTTTTGTAGAAGCATTCCCTGAACGCTATGTTGAAATGGGGATTTCCGAACAGAACGCAATCGGCGTTGCAGCCGGATTGTCTCAACAGGGATTTATTCCGGTTGTTGTCGCAATTAATCCCTTTGTCACCATGCGGTGCTATGAACAGGTACGAGACGATATAGGCTACGTTAATCTGAACGTTAAAATTGTGGGCTCGGGCGGTGGACTCGCCTACTCCACTCTGGGCTCTACCCACGAGACACTAGAAGATATTGCTGTCATGCGTACCATTCCACATCTGACCATCTTTACTCCATGTGACGGATACGAAGTCGAACAGGCGATCCGCAAAGCAATTGAAATTGAAGGTCCGGTTTATATCCGGATGCCCCGTCAGGCAAGGGAAGATCTTGCCGATCCGGCTTCCCGCCATTTTGTTCCGGGAAAAGCTGAAATTTTTGAAGGCGGAAACGATGTCGCAATTATGGTTTCCGGCACTTTGGCAAACGAAGCCCGCGAAGCGGCTGAACTTTTGAAGGCGGAAGGGATCAGCGCAACAGTTGCCAATTTCATGACGGTAAAACCGCTAGACGAAGAAGCGGTCAAGGATCTTTATGCTAAAACAAAGATGATGGTAAGTGTAGAAGAACACTGCGACTGCGGCGGTCTTGGAACTGCCATAGCGGAAGTTACATCCTCTATCCGGTCCGATAAACCCCTTTACCGCTTGGGAATCCCCGAAGGTTCCAAAGAAGTCGGTCCTTATCTTGAGGTGTTGGATTTCTACGGGCTTTCCGGTAAGAAGATTGCGGCCAAAATTGCGGAACTCTACAAGGCGCTTTAAAAAACGCCGGCTGCCATCCTTCTTTCGCGGCAGCATTCCCAACTAATTACAAATCCTGTTTTATCCCCGGACGGTTTTGTCCGGGGATAAAACAAAATCCAGAAAGGTGGAGAAGATGAACAAGCTTTGTACCGGCGTTTTTTCGCCGATTACCACAACCTTTCATCCGGACGGAAGTTTGGATTTGGAAGCGCTGAAGGCAAATGTTCAAAAATACGCTAAGACCCCTATCCACGGCTATCTTGCCCTTGGCTCAAACGGCGAGAATAAATCGCTCACATGGGACGAAAAAATCGAGGTTGCCCGGGTTATTATTGAGAACAAGGCACCGGAGCAGATTGTTATGGCCGGGTCAATCTTTGAGTCTACGGCGGAAACCATTGCCTTTGCCAAAGAGATGGAAAAACTTGGCGCGGATTATATTACTCTCTTGGCGCCCTGCTATTTTAAAAGTATGATGAAAGATGAGGTGCTGATCCGGTATTTTACCGACGTAGCTTCTGCGATTGACACCCCCTGTATGCTTTACAATGCACCTCAGTTCTGCGGCGGGATTACGCTGAGTGTGAATGTCATCAACGAATGCGCCAAGCATCCAAACATTGTCGGGATTAAGGATTCTTCCTCCGGCAATATGGAGAAGATTGCCCTGAGTGCCCCTGAGGGATTCCAGGTGCTTTCCGGTTCTATTAACACTTTTTTAAGCTGCCTGTTAAACGGCGGCATCGGCGGAATTATTTCGCTGGCAAACTCCACTCCTGAGGTTGTCTGCCGTCTTTATGACTATTTTATGGAGGGCAAGCTTGAAAAAGCGGCCGCTCTCAACCGCCAGCTGATCAAGGCTAACTTTGGTGTTTCCGGTAAATATGGCGTTGCTGGTGTCAAGTACGCGATGGATCTGAACGGCTATTTCGGCGGCACCCCCCGCCTCCCACTTCTTCCGATCTCTGAGGAAGGTAAAAAAGTGGTTGAGACAAGTCTTAAGGACGCTGACTTTTCTCTGTAAATATCTTCTTTTAAAAGGCGTTTATTCTTTCTTGCTTGGAAGAATAAATGCCTTTATTTTTGTATTTTTTTCTTTTATAATACTTATAGTTTTTAAATTTGATTTTAAAATGGTTATATTTTTTATAATTATTACTTTTGGTATTAATTTTACAATTTGTTCCGCTCAGAACGAGCTCCCTTCAAAACGATTTGTCCAAACTACGGTAAAAAGACTTTTGTCGTTCTTTAAAATCCACTTCTTCTATAAATGTTTCAGTGTTAAACCCTAAAAGAGACTTAAATAATAAAATTGTTTTTTCGCAAAGTTCTTTAAAATATTTATAAGTTTTATTTTACAATAAGTATTTTATCTTTTTTATTATCCATTTTGTTTTTATAAAAAAAGAGTAGGCGTTGCCTACTCTTTTTACTATTTGTATTTAATTTTAAAATTATACATTAGAAGCGGAATAGTTAGGCGCTTCTTTTGTAATGTAAATATCGTGTGGATGGCTTTCCTTTAATCCCGCGCCGGTAATCCGGATGAACTGAGCTTTTTGGTGAAGTTCAGCAATTGTTCCACAACCGCAGTAACCCATACCAGAACGTACCCCTCCAACCAGCTGGTAAACCGTATCCGAAAGGGCTCCTTTAAACGGAACACGTCCTTCCACTCCTTCAGGAACCGTTTTCTGGTTATTCTGCTGGAAGTAACGGTCTTTTGAGCCTTTTGCCATCGCACCCATACTACCCATGCCGCGGTAAACCTTAAACTGACGGCCCTGGAAAATCTCACTCTCACCCGGAGCTTCCTCACATCCCGCGAGAAGAGAGCCCAACATAACAGTAGAAGCACCGGCGGCCAACGCCTTGACAATATCTCCGGAGTATTTAATACCACCGTCGGCGATAACCGGGATATCATATTTCTGTGCCACACAGGCAACGTCATAGACAGCGGTAATCTGAGGAACACCGATCCCTGCAACTACGCGGGTCGTACAGATCGACCCAGGCCCAATACCAACCTTGAGACAATCTGCCCCGGCGGCAATCAGATCCTCTGCCGCTCCGGCAGTTGCAATATTTCCTGCAACCAGCGCAACATCCGGGAAAGCCTTTTTCACTTTGTTGACAGCCGCCGCAATCCTTACATTGTGCCCGTGTGCGGAGTCGAGCACCAGGACGTCTACCTGCGCTTCCACAAGGGCGGCAGCGCGCTCCAAAACATCATCAGTCGCCCCAATCGCCGCGGCGCAGAGAAGCCGGCCATTTTTATCCCGGGCGGAATTTGGATACTGAACCGCTTTTTCAATATCCTTAATCGTAATCAGCCCTTTAAGCATTCCCTTCTCATCTACCAGCGGAAGCTTTTCAATCTTATGCTGGCGGAGAATTTCCTGCGCCTGCTCCAACGTGGTTCCAACCGGCGCAGTGACCAGGTTTTCCTTGGTCATAACATCTTTAATCTTAATGTTAAAATCGGTCAGGAAACGCATATCACGGTTAGTGATAATTCCAACAAGCTTTCCGTTTTCAACAATCGGCACGCCGGAAATTTTAAATTTGCCCATTAACTCATTCGCATCATAAACAAAATGCTCCGGCCCTAAAGAGAACGGATTGACAATAACGCCGTTTTCAGAGCGCTTTACCTTGTCAACCTCTTCAGCCTGCGCCTCAATCGACATATTTTTATGGATAACGCCGATGCCGCCTTCCCGTGCAATTGCAATGGCCATTTCGGTTTCGGTCACCGTGTCCATCGCCGCGGTGAGCAGCGGGGTATTCAGGTAAATATCTTTTGCCAGTCTGGATCTGAGGTTAATCTCTCCCGGCAGTACATCTGATTTAGCGGGAATCAGCAAAACGTCGTCAAAAGTGAGACCTTCTTTTACAAACTTGTTTTCATACGTTGTTTCCAGCATGTCCGCACATCCTTTCTTCCAACACAACTCGAGTGGGTTTACGTTTTAAATATTTCTACTATTCTATCACTTTTCGACCAAATAATGCAATAGCAAAACTGTTGAAATTTTACAGGGAATTCAGGGGTTTTTTGGTGGATGACATTGAAAACAGAAAAGCAATTTTAAAACTCATCCAAAACCATGACAATTCCCAGTGCTTCTTCCACGCCGCTCATAAATTCCCGCAATTTTTTCTACTTTATAAACGCCGTTCATCTGTTTATTCTGCAAAACTGCCTAAACCTCTTCCATGATTTGAACAAATTGACTTTGAAGAATTTTATTAAAATCACTTTTAATATGTCCTATTACCCCCTGATATTCTGCACAAGATACTTTTCCAATAATCTCCTAATTTTCCCTCATTTCATTTTGTCTCGTTATAGGATACATTATCAGAGAGAAATCGCCGGAAACGGGAGGTGAGCGTTTAAACGGCTAGAATCATGGAAGGAAAAGAGTTGAACCTTGCCGGCTCCAAAATCAGGCGGCTTCGCCCAGGGCGCCGGTTAAGCCAACAAGCTCTCGCCAATCCGTTGGAAACGGAAGCTGTCTATATTGGCCGTGGTTCTGCCTCGAGGAGTGAGGATCAATTCCGCACCGTAACGGATATTGAACTTGTTGGATTCGCTAAAATATTCCGTGTGCCAATTTCTGAATTGTTTGAATAAAAGACAGGCAATAATCCTGTCTTTTTATTTTTATATTTCCTTTCCGCTCAAAAAAAGGTATGATAAGAGTACTTGATTAAAAAGGAGATCAAACGAAATGGGTGACTGGGTCGCTTTATTTTTATTCATCGGGCTGGATTTACTTCTGTTGGTCATTTCCATTGTCCTTCTCTGCGGGCGGGGCAGCTGGCTGATCGCGGGATACAACACCGCGTCGGAAGAAGAGAGGAAGAAATACGACGAAAAAAAACTTTGCCGTTCCATGGGAGTAACTTTGCTGGTTCTCACTCTTGGTATGGCGGGGTTGATTGTGGTAACCTTTCTGGTGGAGTTCCGGAAACTTTGGGAGGAAACCGTACTGACAAACACCGCTTTCCTGTTCGGCGCTGTTACCATTGCGGCAGTGATCATCGAGATCATCTACGGAAACACCCGCTGTAAAAGAAAAATACAAAACAACAAGGACAACGAATAAAAAGGGGGCTTTTGCAGATGAAACACACCGGCACGATTCCACTTGAGACTGAACGGATGCTCCTGCGTCCCTTTCGGTTACAGGATGTGCGTGCAATTTTTAAAAACTGGGCCTCTGATCCGGAAGCTACAAAATATCTTTCCTGGCGGGCGCACCAGACAGAAGGCGTAACCCTTTCGGTTGTGGAATCCTGGCTAAAGGATTACCGCAAACCGCATGGCTACCACTGGTGTATTACCCTGAAAGGATCAGATGAACCGCTCGGCGGAATTGATGTCGTTCGTTCCGACGAATATCTGAGGGCGGCTGAATTGGGTTACTGCCTGACCCGAAGCCTTTGGAGACAGGGTTATATAACGGAGGCCGTGACCGCTGTGCTGAACCATCTTCTCAACCGGGTGGAATATGAACGGATAACCGCCCGCTGTCATACAGAAAACCGAGCTTCCGGCAGGGTGATGGAAAAAGCGGGCATGTGTTTTGAAGGAATTCTCCGCCGCGCAGCAAAAACCAATCAGGGGATTTTTTGCGATATCGCCGTCTACGCGGCTTTGCGGGGAGAATGGCGCCTTGATTCAACAGATCAGCGGGGCACAAAATAAATTGATAAAAAAGAACAGACGTTTTATAAACGCCTGTTCTTTTATCTCTCTTTATTGACCACATCTGTTTCTTCTAAAAAGGAAAACACTTCCGGCCAAAAGCGCCGCAGCCGTTATGCCAACCCATAAATCCACCGCATGGTCTCCGGTTTCAGGGGAAACCGCCAGAGCTCTTGTTTCCGTTTCACCGCAAACAGAGCAGGTGCGAACCTCTTTTCCATCTTCCTGAACCCATTCACTCCAGCTGTGTTTCCCGGTAGCAGGAATTTCCTGTACATCTTTCACAGCTGTGCAGTCAGAACAATGGATTGATTTTCTACCTGGTGTTACGCAGGTTGGC
>CAUABB010000006.1 GCA_958427155.1 uncultured Oscillospiraceae bacterium
ACAGTGGGAATTTTTTCTTTAAACCGAGGAATGGATTTTGTTAGAAAACGTGGTTTGAATTGGATTTACCGGCATGAAATGGCAATTAGCATGCAGATTTTTAATAGCTTACGGGATCATCCACATATTAGACTTTTAGATTCTGGATTTCGGGTTGGAATTCATGTCCCGGTGTTAAGCTTTGTCCATGAGAAATTAGACTCTGGAGAGGTAGGAGAACGTCTAAACCAAGCTGGAATCGCGGTGAGAAGCGGACTGCATTGCGCACCATTGGCACACGAATTTTATGGCACTCTCGGAACAGGAGCAGTCCGGATTTCCCCTAGTGTTTTTACAACGGATAGGGATGTTAAGACATTAATCCGTGAGCTGAAAAAGTTATAGGATTAGCTGTATTTCTCAGTTGCATTTCCTTCTTTTTATTGGTACAATATAAAAGACGGGAGGCTAAGTTTTATTAAACACCACCTGAATCTAGATGGAAAGAAGGCACGGGATGCAGAACTTTTCGGTTTTTTGGAATTCTGTCATCGGCGTTATAAGGACTTTTACGATTGCCGATCTGATTGATATTATCCTTGTGTCTTATTTGATTTACAAGGTGATCCGGATTGTCCGGGAGACCCGGGCCGAACAACTGGTGAAAGGTCTACTTGTTTTAGGAATTACCTATTTTATAGCGAGCTTGCTTGGCTTTAAGATGTTATCATTTATTTTGACTAATGTTTTTACTTTTGGTGTGCTTGCGATTATTGTTGTTTTCCAGCCGGAACTCCGCCGTGCCCTTGAAAAGGTTGGAAGGACCAAAATTGCTGAATTAGGGGGGTTCGGCAGCAGTGAAGTTCTATCAGAGCGGGCTCAGGTATGGTCTTCGTCGATCCCTCCGATCGTTGAGGCTTGTGAACGCCTTTCTAATACAAAAACCGGTGCGTTGATCGTTATTGAAAATAAAACAAAGCTGGGGGATCTTCTTCCCGCTGGAACAATGATTGACGCCAAAGTCAGCACCCCCCTTCTCTGCAATATTTTTTACCCCAATACACCGATGCATGACGGCGCCGTGATTATGCGGGAGGGTCGTGTTCTTGCGGCTGGCTGTTTTTTGCCAAGTACCCAGAAGGGTGAATATCTGGACAAGCAGCTCGGTTCTCGGCATCGTGCAGCTCTTGGTATGAGCGAAAATTCTGATGCGATTATTATCGTCGTGTCAGAAGAAACTGGGGTGATTTCAGTAGCTGAAAATGGGAAATTGGAGCGAGGCTTTAATTCTTATACTCTTACTAAGCTTCTTCGAGATAAATTGATTCCGCAAACCTCTGAAAAAGATAAGAAAAAGGGTTTTTGGAGGAGGTTTAAGAAATGAAGTGGTTTAAGGGGAACTGGGTTTCCAGGCTTTTTGACAATGACTTGTTCCTCAAGGTGATTTCGGTCATTATTGCTGTCGTAGGCTGGTTGATGGTAGCAATGATGGTGAGTCCTGATACGGAAGGAACAATTAATAATATACCTGTAAGGATTGCGGTTGAAGATTCTACCGCTCAACGACTGGGTCTTGATGTTGTAGAGGGTGGAGATCAGACGATTAGTGTCAATGTTGCAGGGAAAAGGTATGTTTTGGGTGGCTTGACGGCAAGCGACTTTAATGTTGTCGCTTATCCCACTTCTGTTACCGCGGCTGGGGAATATGAACTGGAGGTTGTTGTCTCAAAAATAGACGCAAATAAAGAGTTTGATATTCTGTCCTGGACACCGGAAAAAATTACAGTAAGGTTTGACAGGATGGCGACTAAGACCATTTCTCTGGCAGCACAGGCTGAAAATGTTAAGGTGGCTTCCGGTTATATTTTGGATGATCCGGTAGCAACCGCGTCTCCGAAAGAAGTAACGATTACCGGCCCGGAGCAATATTTGAATCTGGTTGATAAATGCGTTGTTCGCACGGAATTATCTGATGAATTGTCTAGTACGACGGTTACAAAAGGTACCCTTGAAATATATGATCAAGACGGACAGTTGATGGATCCGGAGGAATATAAATTTACACTGTCTTCTAAGGAGTTTTCAGTGACAATCCCAGTGTTGAAGCAGAAAACGCTTCCGCTGACTTTTGATTATCTGAACGTACCGGCCGGATTTTCAACCTCCAGTCTGAAGTATACTATGAGTAGTAAAGCAATTCAGGTTGCTGGCCCGGTGGAAGTTATCGATAGCATGTCGGAACTAAAAGTAGGATATGTGGATTTCAAGGAACTTGATTTGGATTACAGTAAAGAATTTGAAATTGAACTGCCTACTGGTTTTAAAAATTCTACTAATCTAACGACAGTGACCGTTACCTTTGATACTTCTAATTTGACGTCAAAAAACACCTGGATAAGTTATAACAATCTAAAACTTGTCAATATTCCGCAAGGATATAGTGCCAGAGTGGTGACACAGGGGATTAATTCTGTTAAAGTGATTGGGGCACCGGATGATATCAGTAGCCTTTCTTCGTCAGACGTAATCGGTGAAATTGATCTGATGAACGCAAATATTAAAGAAGAAGGGCGTTATACTGTACCAGTGACAGTGAAATTCCCGTCCAAGTCTGGTGTCTGGGCATATGGGGAGTATACGGCGGTTGTATCTGTCTCAGGGGAATGATGATTATCTGAAAAACGGCCGTGCTATGGCACGGCCGTTTTGTTTTGGCAAAAAAGAAAGAGGTGAAAATTATAAATGGCGGTTTTGGTTTCCGGTATCCGAAGCCGACTGGATGAACCCCATTCCGTTTTAATTGAACGGGCAGTTGCAGAAATGGGCGTGGATCCATCATCAGTGCGAACTGCGTCGGTTTTCAAGACTTCTGTTGATGCGCGCAGAGGAAAAATTATCCTTGTAAGCTCCGTCTTGTTGGAGTTGGACGCAGATGAAAAGGAGGCTGTGCGCCGTGCAGGAAATTCTCATGTTTCTTACCGCGAAGAGGTTCCTCTGGATATAAAGTTAGGGACATGTCGGATGGATGCCCCTGTAGTGATAGCAGGATTTGGGCCTGCCGGGATGTTTGCGGCGCTTCTTCTTTCTGAACAAGGGTATCCAGTTATTGTTTTGGAGCGGGGTTCCCCTGTAGAAGAACGTACTCGAATGGTGGAAAATTTTTGGGATGGAGGAACCCTTGATCCTGACTGTAACGTTCAATTTGGGGAAGGTGGTGCCGGCACCTTTTCTGACGGAAAGCTCACAACTCGAATTGGGGATTCGCGGTGTAGATATATCCTCAGGCGTTTTGTGGAATTCGGTGCGCCGGAAGAGATTCTAACCCGGGCGAAACCTCATGTTGGAACTGATCACCTAAAAGGGGTTGTAAAAAAAATTCGGGAAAGAATTCTTCAAAATGGCGGACAGATTCGTTTCCGCTGTAAGCTTTGTGGAATCCGTGCAGTTGAGGGGGATCCAGTCGCCTGTTTGGAGGATGGGGAAGAGATTCGAGCTTCCTCTTTGATCCTAGCGGTTGGGCACAGTGCGCGTGATACCTTTAAAATGCTGGCGGAAGCAGGATTTGTTATAACACCAAAACCGTTTTCAGTTGGCGTAAGGGTGGAACATCTTCAGTCTGAAGTGGAGCGCGCTCTTTATCATGAACTGGCTGGCCACCCGCTTTTGCCGAAAGGAGAGTACCAGCTTTCATTTCGAAGCGGGGAAGAGGCGGTTTATACCTTTTGTATGTGCCCTGGTGGATTTGTCGTACCATCTGCTTCTGAGTCTGAAGGGGTGGTAGTAAATGGGATGAGTGAATTTGCTCGTGATCAGATAAACGCCAATGCGGCATTGGTGGTATCAGTTGGACCAAAAGATTACGGCCTTTCTCCGCTGGATGGAATTGCGTTTCAACGCAGATTGGAACAGACGGCTTTTCGAATGGGAGGTTCAAATTTTAAAGCTCCCGTGATGACGGCTGGGCATTATCTTTCAGGGAGAAAAGGGTATAAAATTGGAAGGATTTTTCCGTCGTATCGGCTTGGATTTTCTCCAGGTGATTTTGATGCTCTGTTCCCACGACGGATAAATCAGATGCTTCGTGTTGGGCTGATTCAATTTGGGAAAAAACAGCCAGGGTTTGACGCACCTGATACGGTTTTAACCGGTGTGGAAACACGAACTTCTTCTCCGGTTCGAATCGAACGAAATGGAGATTTTCAGGCTCTTTTCCATCCCAATATATATCCGTGCGGAGAAGGTGCCGGCTATGCAGGGGGAATTATGAGTGCTGCGGTCGATGGAGTCCGGGTAGCTCAGGCTATAATGGCACGATTTTCTCCTGGTTTATAAAAATGGATTATTGTGAAAGAACGATTGTGGAAGAATTAGCAAACTACCCAATATCGGGAATGCTTTGGAAAAGTAACTTAATAGGATTGGAATTTTTACTTGTTTTGATTTGGAAGTAGCGGGAAGCAGAAACGTCTGGCTCAGAATACAAGAAATCTATCCGTCTGCTGCTTTTACCACCTGATGGTGTTGAAGGGCGTGTCACCCGACATTAGAAAAACGGAATAGCCGCTTGATTTACAAGAGAGTTCGAGACAACTTTATAAAAAAACAAAAAAGAAAGATTTTCAATCTGTTTTTGAAAAAGCAAGCAGACCTGGCTTTTTAGTCCAAGATCTGCTTGCTTTTTATAGTGTTTGAGAATTTCGTGGTACAAGAGGAAGGGACAGAAAGAGTAAAAGCGTTCGGAAGGACACGGATTGTCACGTCAGAAGAAGTGTAAGTCTCCCCATCTAACACAAAACGAAGTAGCTTTTGACTCTGTATCCGCAGAGAGCGGCATTTGTCATAGTGGACGACCTGCCTGAGGCCAGGTGTTTCCAGATGCTGCCCATGTTTGTAAAACCGAACAAAGCCGGCAATTTTAAAACGGGAAATTTTATCTACTCGGCAAAAGTCAATAATCCCGTCACTAAGAGAAGCCAGTGGAGCAGCTTCATAGCCACCGCCATAAAAGCGGCCGTTTGCTGCGGCGGCAAGCAGACTGTTTGTTTCAAAAGGAAGATCTTCATCAATTTGAATTTTCAAACGTTTTCCCAACCGTTTTAACAGATTAAAAACCAAGGAAAGATTGTAGGCAGACGAACCGCCAATAAAAGGAATTTTCTTGAATTTATCCATATGATAGGCAATATCTGCATCAAAACCGACATTACAGAGATTCACCGCAAAACGGTCGTTGACCTGAAGCAGGTCACAAGGAATTGTGGTTCCGTTAACCTGTTGTTCAAGGATAGAAAAATCGCCGGGTACTGGAAAGCTTCGGACAAAATCGTTGCCACTTCCGCAGGGGATAACGGTTGCCTCGGCGTGGGAAAATCCCAGAGTGCCAACTACGGTTTCCTGAAATGTACCGTCTCCACCGCAGGCATAAAAGCGGACAGAAGAGCGCTGATTCTGACAGGCCTTTTTCACATAGCGGATAGCGTCTCCAGGTCCGGTAGTTTCATAAATTTCATAATCCAGTACAAAGCGTCTGCAGACTTGGATAATCTGTTGGGATAGTCTTTTCTGAAACTGTCCTTTTCCGGCTACCGGATTGATTAAAAAGTAATGCTTCATGTGGCTCCTCTTATTAATCGGTTGTTTTTCATTATTATATCATGACCCCTTTAGAACTGTAAATAGTTAATAAATGTTTTACGCTCTGGTGTTTTTAAGATTTATGGTCTATAGACAGTGATTTAAAAAGCTTTGGAAAAGCGTTCCATTGCTTCGCAGGTGTCTTCATAACTTCCAAAGGAAGTCAAACGGAAAAAGCCTTCTCCGTTGGTGCCGAATCCTGCACCCGGTGTTCCTACAACACTACAGCGGCGGAGAAGCTCATCAAAAAATTCCCAGGAACTTAAACCCTCCGGACACTTCATCCAAATATACGGAGAATGAAGACCGCCGAAGAAGAGAATCTCTTTTTGAGAAAGGGCTTGAGAAATCACTTCTGCATTTTTCCGGTAAACACTGATCATTGTCTTGGTTTCCTCTTGTCCTTCCGGCGAAAATACCGCCTGAGCTCCTTTTTGAATGATATAGGGAACTCCGTTAAATTTTGTGGTTTGACGGCGGAGCCAAAGTTGGTTAAGTGACACTTTTTGACCTAGTGGAGTCTCTAAAAGTAAGGATTTCGGAACAATTGTGTAGCCAAGCCTTGTTCCGGTAAATCCGGCTGTTTTAGAGAGGGAGCAAAACTCGATAGCACATTCTTTGGCACCTTCAATTTCATAAATGCTGTGAGGCAGTTCAGGGTCAGTGATATATGCCTCATACGCCGCGTCAAACAGGATGACGGCTTTATGTTCCAGCGCGTAGTCCACCCATTTTTTTAGTTGAGTTTTAGAGTAGACTGCCCCGGTTGGATTGTTGGGAGAGCATAGATAAATAAGATCCGCCTTGCAGTCTGTGGGAGGCATGGGAAGAAATCCGTTTTCCTGATTGGCGTTTAAAAATACAATTTTTCTCCCGTTCATAATGTTAGTATCTAGATAAACCGGATAAACTGGATCTGGAATGAATACGGTATTGTCGGCTGAGAAGAGATCGGTAATATTTCCAATATCACTTTTGGCGCCATCACTTATGAAAATTTCGTCAGGGGAAAGACGTACTTCTCGTTTTAGATAATAAGAGGCGATCTCTTCGCGAAGAAAAGCATAGCCCTGTTCGGGACCGTAACCATGAAAGGTCTCTGCCCGCCCCATTTCATCCGCGGCCGCTTTTATTGCCGATACGACAGAGCTTGAAAGCGGAAGGGTGACATCCCCGATTCCGAGTCGGATCACTTTTTTTTGAGGATTTTCTTTTTGATATGCGGCAATTTTTTTAGCAATATCAGAAAAAAGATAGTTTTCTTTCAGTTTTAAAAAGTTTAAATTGATCTGTGCCATTGACCTGTTCCTCCCTTTCAGTCGAGCTCCATAACGCCTTCAAATACACGGACTGCCGGCCCTTGCATCAATACTTCACCGGAGTCTGTATAAGTGATGCGAAGATCTCCTCCCAATAGCCGTACGGTAATTTCTTCTCCTTGACGGCAATAGCCGTTTAATACTGCCGCAACAACACTTGCGCAGGCACCGGTTCCACAAGCCAATGTTTCGCCTGAGCCGCGTTCCCATACCCTCATTTCCAGTGTTCGTTCATCGATAACTCGCACAAATTCAGTGTTTACGCGTTCTGGAAAAAGAGGAAGATTTTCAAATTCCGGGCCAATGGATTCAAGCGGAAGGGTGGAAATTTCCTTGCAAAAAATTACATTGTGAGGATTTCCCATTGAAACGGCGGTCATTCGGTAACAGGTGTCTTTTACCGTAACGGGACGGTTGATAAAATTTTCACCACAACAGTCAACAGGGATCAGGGTGGGAGTCAAAATAGGTTTCCCCATCTGAACAGTGACAGAGACGACCGTTTCTCCCTCTGTTTTAAGCAAGAGTTTTTTAATCCCGCTGAGGGTTTCCAACATGATTTCCTTTTTGTGGACAATCCCTCTTTCGTATACATATTTTCCAACACAACGGGAAGCATTTCCGCACATTTTCCCCTCTGAACCATCGGCGTTAAACATCCGCATTCTAACATCGGCATTTTCAGAAGGAAGGATTAATACCAGCCCATCAGAACCAATTCCGAAATGCCGGTCGCTGACAATCTGTGCAATTTTGGAAGGGTCTGGAAGATCTGTTTCAAAACAATTGACGTAAATATAATCGTTTCCAGCACCTTGCATTTTTGTAAAGTGTAATTTCATAACATACCCCAGTTAAAATTCATAGGTTCTCAAAATACTGTCGGCAATTACTCTTGGCTTGACACGCTGATCCATTGCCTGTTTTTGAATATACCGGTGGGCCTGTTGCTCGGTCATTTTTAAAACTCCAACCAGCGTGCATTTTGCACGGTCAATCACTTTGAGGTCTTCCATCTTCTTTTGCAGAAGCTCTTTTTCATTGCATAGACGAGAAATTTGCCGAGACGCACCCAGCGCAAGCTGAATTCCCTGAGAAAGTGCCCCTCTTCCGATAGGCTTTGCAAGGATAAAACAGGAAGACCCTTCAAAATATTCTTCCAGCTCTTTCACATATTCTGCTGGACTGAGCAAAAGAGAGGGGATGCTTTGGGTTTCATCCAGCTTTTTGGCAAGTCCGTTTCCGAATTCGTCGGGAAGAGGACTGTTAATCACGGCCATATCGTAGCTTGGAATTTCCGGTTCGGCCAAATGACAGAGTGTGTCGGCGGCCGAATGAAAAATTGTGATCTTCGCAGGGGTGGTCAGGCTATTTGCCGCCTTTTTCAGGGCTTCCAGCATTTCGCCGGCACGGCAAACAATTAATAAATTCAGCATAGATCTGACCTCCTTGAGGCATTTTTCAGTTTTGAACATAAAGCTGCCGGTAAGGATTATTGGAATTTGGCAGTAATTTATAAAATGTGGAATTCATCAGTTTGTCGCGATCCACTTCAAACAATCTCCCATATTCTTTGATATAGGTTTCGACCTGTTTCAGGTCATCCTCTTCGCATTTTACGCAACTGACCTGTGCAGGAAGATCTTTAGGTGGTGTTTGCGAGCGGATAAAAATAGCTCCGCCATGCATTCCGGTCCCGCAAAAAGCGCCAACTGGAACGCTGTCTTCAAATCCGATTCCAAGAACAATAATAATTCCTCCGGCCTGGTATTCGCCAAGAAAATCTCCGGCTTTTCCGCCGATGACAATTACAGGAAAATGCTCTTGGTAGGCTTTCATGTGGATTCCTACCCGATAACCGGCGTTTCCTTGAATGTAGATTTCACCGCCGCGCATCGCGTAACCGGTTGTATCGCCGGAATTTCCGTGGACGACAATTTTACCCCGATCCATCGTGTCTCCGGTAGCGTCCTGCACATTCCCGTGGACGATAATGGTGCTATCGGTCAAATAAGCGCCTAATGCATTTCCGGGCGTCCCATATAAGGTAAGAGTTTTACCAGGTTCCATCCCTGCGCCAATATATCGTTGCCCTAAGAGGTTGTGGACCTCTATTGTCTGCTCGTCGCTATTTTTGATCATTTGATTGAGTGTTTTAAAATGGAGTTCGGTTGCGTCAATTTTCATTGAGAGACCTCCTTGCTTTTTTGAATACCTCCCAGTTTTTCCAACCGGTATGATTTTTCAAATGCCATTAAAGCAGGATGTTTAAACAACATTTCCTGATTCACGGTATGGAGCGGAGTCTGTTCTTTGATCATCGAGGTGTAGATTCCAGCCCTGTCAACCTGGCCGATGAGGATAAATCCTTTAAGTACCCCATCCTGATAAAATAAACGCTTGTAGTTAATACCTTCTTGTGTTACAACACTTTCTCCGATATAGCTTCCCGCCGTAATAATATGGAGCCCAAAAAAACCGATGGCATTCATTGGAATTGCTTTTGTGTAAACCTTGGAGGTATCTCCCGCCATATGATAACCCGCGACCTCTCCTTGCATATAAGCGTTTGGAAGAAGGGCAAGGATTCTGTCAGTGCCACTTGAAAGATCTGATGATTGTCGGTTAAAATCCCTCGTTCCACTTTACCGCCCGCTTCTGAAACAAGGCTGGTGTTCGGCCGGACACCAACTGCGATAATCAGAACATCAAAATCGAGCATATCACCATTTTGAAGAACAGCTTTATTTTTGTCAAATTCTGTAACTGACTGATTCAGAATAAACTTTACGCCCTTGCTTTCAATATGCTTTTGCATGATTGCGGATCCTTCCAGGTCAAGGATACTGGGAAGAATTCGATCGGCAAGATCAATAATCGTCATTTCAGCACATTTTCCTTCAAGTGCCTCAGCGGCTTTCAGCCCGATAAGTCCTGCGCCAATAATCAGCACTTTAGAATTTATAGATACCATAGCCTTTACTTTTTTGGCATCGTCATAAGACATAAATGTACTTTGATTTTTGACATTTTCTAACCCCTTCATTGGTGGTATAAAGGGGGAGGAGCCGGTTGCCACAAGTAGTTTATCATAACTTATTTTAGTGCTGTCATCCAGAAGAATTTCTTTTGAAGAAGGTTCGATTTTAACGACCTTTTTTCCAAAAATAGTGGAACAGCGATTTTTTTCATAAAAATCAGGCTCGCGATAATAAATTTTATCATCTGTTACCTTACCCTGAAGCCAATATGAAATCAACGGACGGGAATAAGTATGATATGGTTCATTTGAGATTAGGGTAATAGTTCCGGAATCATCTACCGCTCGAATCCCAGTTACTGCACCGATTGCTGCGGCGGAATTTCCAATAATGACATAATTCATGGGAAAAGCCTACCTTTCTTCAAATACAATAGCCCGATTCGGACATCCTTGGACACAAGCCGGTTCGCCGCCATTTTTTAGACAGAGATCACACTTTTTCACGGCTTTTTCGTCCGGACTGGTGACAATGCACCCATAAGGACAGGAAAGAACACAGGTGTAACAGCCGACACACCGACTTTCGTCGATGCTTACAACCCCTTCTTTGTTTACCGAAAGAGCTCCGGTAATACAGCCTTTTACACAGAGAGGAACTTCGCAGTGGCGGCATTGTACGGCAAAGTTAATACCATCTCCTTCCTCAATCCTAATTCGGGGAATTGGTTTCTTTTCCTGTTTAAAAGCTTTAACCATATCGCTCATCCCGCTGTTGGAGAGACCGCAGTAATATTCGCATAGGTGACATCCAAGACACCAGTCTTCGTTTACATAAACCCGTTTCATATTTCCCCTCCTATTCGCCAGCGTGTTTGATGCCGAGAATTTTAAGCTCCCGGTCATTTAATCCTACGCCGCGAAGCATCAAGCGGTTGCCTCGAAGTGCTTCGATAGAGTTAATACCCATTCCGCCCATCATTTCTTTAATTTCGTGATCCCATGCATGAACCAGATTTACCAGACGCTGAGAACCGATTTCCGGGTTCAGTCGTTTGACAAGGTCTGGACGCTGCGTGGCAATTCCCCAGTTACATTTTCCAGCATGACAGCTTCGGCAAAGATGACAACCGAGAGCCATTAGAGCGGCGGAACCAATGTAAACAGCGTCTGCGCCCAGGGCTATTGCTTTTACAATATCGGAACTGCAGCGAATACTTCCTCCTACAACCACCGAAACACTGTTGCGGATTCCTTCTTCTCTTAAGCGGGAGTCAACTGCCGCGAGAGCCAACTCAATCGGAATTCCCACATTATCCCGAATTCGTGTCGGAGCTGCTCCAGTTCCACCTCGAAATCCGTCAATTGCTATAATATCGGCACCAGATCGAGCAATTCCTGAAGCGATAGCAGCAACATTATGAACTGCTGCAATTTTTACAATAATGGGCTTTTGATAATTAGTAGCTTCCTTTAAAGAGAAAACAAGCTGACGCAGGTCTTCGATTGAATAGATATCGTGATGTGGAGCGGGGGAGATAGCGTCTGTTCCCATTGGAATCATCCGAGTTTGAGAAACGTCTTCTCGAATTTTTTCCCCTGGAAGATGCCCGCCGATGCCAGGCTTTGCCCCTTGCCCCATTTTGATTTCCACTGCCGCTCCGGCGTTCAGATAAGCTGAATGAACACCAAAACGCCCAGAAGCAACCTGAACAATCGTGTTGGGACCGTATTGATAAAAATCTTTATGCAAGCCGCCTTCGCCGGTGTTATAGAGGATTCCCAGTTCGGTTGCCGCACGTGCAAGGCTTTCGTGAGCGTTTTTGCTGATAGAGCCATAGGACATTGCGGAAAACATAATCGGAGCAGCCAGCGTGATTTGCGGATCTGTTTCTGTGTTAACCGAACCATCTTGGTTGAAACGGACTGTTTCCGGCTTTTTTCCAAGAATTTCCATTGGCTCGCGGAGCGGGTCAATGGAGGGATTTGTCACCTGACTTGAGTTGATCAAAATTTTATCCCAATAAACTGGAAAAGGTTTGGGGTTCCCCATACTGGAAAGAAGAACACCACCTGATTCAGCCTGACGATAGATATCGTAGATCAAGGTTTTATTCCAGTTGGCATTTTCTCTGAAATCGTGGTCTGTTTTAACAATTTTCAGTGCCCGGGTCGGACAAAGAGAAACACAGCGGTGGCAGTTGACACATTTGGATTCATCGGCAATCATTCGGTCAGAATCAGGATCATAGCGGTGAACCTCATTCGCACATTGACGTTCACAGACCCGGCAACGGATACAGCGGTCGTTGTTCCGGATTACTTCATAGTTGGGACTGATATAATTTATTGGCATAACTTATTCCTCCACTGTTACAATGACAGCCTCTCCGCCGCGGGGAGACCAAATTTTTTCAACGTCTGGGCAGATAGCACGAATAGCGCACTCTTCACTTGCAAAATAGGTGACGTCATTTTTTTGAGCTGCAACCATTGAACGGAGTTTTAACCGGTCATTGAGAGCCATCAGTCCGCCGTTAAATCCAAGGAGAATGGAGAAAGGACCGGTAATTAGAAGACTTGAAAAGACATTTCTAAAATAAGTAAGTTTTTTGCGTTCAGGTTCTGGCTTTTTATCAATTTCACTCCAGAATGGAGCTGCGAGAATTGAAGCAATATCCTTAAAACCAAGACCCTGTTTCCGGTTTAAATAATCGATCATATAAGCAATGACTTCGGTATCGGTTAAAAGATCGCATTGATAGCCAAACATTTCAATATAGCGTCGATTAGCATCGTAAGAGGAGATTTCGCCGTTGTGGACAACGGAGTAGTCCAAGAGAGCGAAGGGATGTGCACCACCCCACCACCCCGGTGTGTTTGTGGGGTACCGGCCATGAGCTGTCCAACAGTATCCCTTATATTGATCCAGGCAGTAAAACTCTCCAACGTCTTCTGGAAAGCCAACAGCTTTAAAGACTCCCATGTTTTTTCCGCTGGAGAAAACATAAGCCCCTTTAATTTTGTGATTGATGTTGATTACGCACCGGGCCACAAATTCTCGCTCGTCCAAAGCAGACTGTTCCATTTTGGACTTTTTGGGTGAGGCGAAATAGCGCAGAATCAGAGGTTGATCTGTGATTCTGGGATGTTGCCTGGTGGGAACGCGATTAATGTCGTAAACGTCAAAATGTCGCTCGAGAAACTGTTCCGTTTCATTTTTGGCGCTGTCGTCATCGTAAAACAGATGAAGCGCGTATTGATCTTTATATTCCGGATAGATCCCATATCCTGCAAAACCGCCTCCTAATCCGTTGGAACGGTCATGCATATAGGAAATCGAGGTTACAATTTTGTCCCCTGGCATTCTTCTGCCTTTACGGTCAATCATTCCGGAGATGGCACATCCGGACGGATTCCGAAACTGGCCTTCTTTCTCAAGCATAAGATCACTCCCTTGTGTTTTAACAGCAATTATAGTCTTTTTTCGTCTTTTTTGCCGTTGCATATTAATTGCTGTCACTTTTTCTAATATATTTATAGCATGTTTGACAATCTGTTGTCAATAGAAAAATGCAAGATTTTAAAATTAAACTTGCATAAAATTTAGGGAATAATACGTCTTGGTTCTGGAAAATATGTTAAAATTGAATTAATCTTAATGCTTATTAAAGCTAAAATACGCTAAATAATAAGGATTTTTCAAATTTGCAGGAATTAATAAAAAAATATTCATTTGCAACTTTAAATATGTATAAGATTCACACTTGAAACTGTGCAAGAAATATAGTATAATTTTTTCATAATGAAATTTGAATGAAAATTGGTTATTGAAAGGGTATAAAAATGGGTGACGTTAAGCTGATTCAACACCTTTGCAACCTCAGCAAACTGACGTTGACGGATGAGGAGCTTGAAAGCTTTACCTCTGATATGGAAGTTATCATAGGAATTATGGACTCTATTAAAGAAGTCCATATTGAGGGAGACATCCACCGTGATGTAGGCGTTTATTTTAAAGACATTCGGAAGGATGTTTCAGTTCCTTCTTATGCAACTTCCAAAATACTGGAAAATGCCAAAGAAAAAGAAGATAACTACTTTGAAGTCCCAAAAGTCTTTTAAAGGAAGGTAAGGAAATGGATTTTCAAAATCTGACGGTGAAAGAGTTGCGGGAAAAGCTGGATCGGAAAGAAATTTCCGTACCTGAGCTTGTAAAAGCATACCTTGCCCGGATTTCTGAAAAGGATTCAGAAATAAAAAGTTTTATCACTGTATGTGAAGATTCTGCATTAAAGCAGGCTGAGAAAGCGCAGCAACGGATTGATTCTGGAAACGCGGCTCCTTTGACAGGTATTCCTTTTGGAATTAAGGATAATATCTGCACATTGGGAGTTAAGACCACTTGTGCCTCCAAAATGTTGGAAGATTTTATTCCGCCCTATCAGGCGACTGTTATGGGAAAGCTTTCTGACCAAGAAGCTGTTGTACTCGGCAAACTTAATATGGATGAGTTCGCCATGGGTGGTTCGACGGCAACCTCTTATTTTGCTAAAACGGTAAATCCCTATGATCACAGTAAAGTTCCAGGCGGTTCTTCTGGCGGCTCAGCGGCCTGTGTATCTGCGTCTTTGGCCCCAGTTGCCTTGGGGTCTGATACTGGTGGTTCTATTCGCCAACCTGCATCGTTTTGTGGCGTAACAGGGCTGAAACCGACCTATAGTTCGGTTTCTAGGTTTGGTTTGGTTGCATTTGCAAGTTCTTTGGATCAGATCGGTCCAATTGCCAATTCGGCTTATGACTGCGGTCTTGTTTTTAATAGTATTTGTGGATTCGACCCGCATGACGGAACAACATCGCGTCGGGTACATGAAAATGCGCTTGGTTTAGTCGGTCAAAGTGTTTCAGGCCTTAAAATTGCCGTTCCAAAAGAATTTTTTGAGGCGGGAATTGATGATGAAGTAAAAGAAAGCGTTTACGCTGCACTTAAAGTTTATGAGGCAATGGGTGCCAAAACGGTTGCGGTTTCCATGCCAAGCCTTAAATATGCGATTCCAGCCTATTATTTAATTTCTTCTGCTGAGGCAAGCTCCAATCTTTCTCGGTACGACGGTATTAAATATGGTTACCGTGCGCAGGGTGAAGAAGATTATAATGCCCTGATCCGCAAGACCCGAGATGAAGGCTTTGGAACTGAAGTTAAGCGCCGGATTTTACTTGGAACCTATGCGCTTGCAAGTGGCTATTATGATGCATACTATAAAAAGGCCCTTTATTTGAAAGGAAAGATTCGCGAGGAGTACAACGCGATTTTTGAGGAATGCGACGTTATGATTACTCCAACCGCACCGAGTACGGCGTTTGGGTTTGATGAAGGAATCAGCGATCCGGCTAAAATGTATTTAGCGGATATTTGCACGGTTACAGTCAATATCGCCGGCCTTCCGGCTATTTCCACTCCTTGTGGTTATGATAAGAACGGGATGCCGATCGGTATGTCAATTGTCGGGAAAGCCTTTGATGAAGCAAGAATTATTCAGTTGGCCGATGCGTTTGAAAGAGATTTCAAACGTGTAGCGCCTGTACTATAAAGAATGAGGCGGTGAACAAAATGCAGTATATCCCTGTAATAGGGCTTGAAATACACGCGGAACTTTTGACTGATTCCAAAGTGTTCTGCACCTGTTCCGCCGAGTTCGGCGGAGACCAGAATTCTCGCTGCTGTCCTGTTTGCAGCGGCTTTCCGGGCACCCTTCCGGTGTTGAATCAGCGGGCGGTAGAATATGCGGTAAAAGCCGGATTTGCCATGAATTGTTCGATTAATAAGTATTCGAAGTTCGACCGTAAAAACTATTTTTATCCAGATCTTCCCAAAGCGTATCAGATTTCTCAGTTGGATCTGCCTTTGTGTATTGATGGCAGAGTAAAGATTGAAACTGACAAGGGCGAAAAGTGGATTCGTATTAATCGAATTCATTTGGAAGAGGATGCTGGAAAACTGGTTCATGATGACATCAACGCCACTAGTCTTGCCGACTATAACCGCTGTGGCGTTCCGCTTATCGAAATTGTCACTGAGCCCGATCTTTCCTCTGCAGAGGAGGCGCGGACGTTTGTCGAACAGGTAAGCCTTCTGCTCCAGTATGCTGGCGTTTGTGACTGTAAAATGGAGCAGGGTTCTATCCGGGCGGATGTCAATATTTCTATTATGCCGCCGGATGCTAAAGAATTTGGAACTCGTGCAGAAATTAAAAACCTCAATTCATTAAAGTCTATTACCAGAGCGATTGATTATGAGATTAAACGTCAGGCAGAACTTTTGGATCGAGGAGAAAAGGTGGTTCAGGAAACCCGTCGGTTTAATGATAATCATGGAACCACTAAACCGATGAGAAGCAAAGAAGACGCGCAGGACTACCGGTATTTTCCAGAGCCGGATATTCAGCCGGTAAATTTTACTGACGAAGACTTGGCTGCAATTCGTGCTTCCCTTCCTAAACTTCCAGACGAGAGGTTGAAAGAGTATACCAGCACATATGGCCTTTCTGAGACTGATGCGAAAATTATTGTGAATGATGTGAAGTTGTCCGATTTCTTTGATGCGGCTGTTGCGGTCTATCCGAACTATAAAAATATCTGTAATTTTGTCTTGACTGAGCTGCTCCGTCGCCTGAAAGAGACCGAAACTGACGATATTCCATTTTCTGCAGAGTATTTCGCTACTTTGGTTAAAATGATAGATGAGGGTAAGGTCAGTAGAAACGACGGTAAGACAGTTCTGCGTTATATGCTTGAAAATCCGGCACATCCGGAAGAGATTGCTAAAGCCAATGGCTTTTTAGTTGTAAATGATATGGGGGCGGTCGATCAGGTGATTGACACGGTCATGGCGGAACGTCCCGATTTGGTGGAACAGTATCGTGGGGGAGAAAAGAAAGTATTTGGCTTTTTAATGGGCCAATGCACATCGCGTTTAAAAGGCGTTGCCAATCCAAAAGATATTAAAGCAGTACTTGAAAAAAAATTGTCCTAAAAACAACACAATGAGGTGAAAGATTTGATCAAAATCAGCGGCAATGCGGCGAAAGCTGCAGTCACTATGGAAAAGCTGAAAGAGAAAATTGGTGAAACCGTCACAATAGAAGCGTGCGTTCATCGAGTTCGCGATATGGGTTCGATTCGTTTCTTTATTCTCCGTACCGGTCGTTATCTACTCCAGACAGTTTATGCTGCTAATGAGTGCGATTGTTCAGTAGATGAGGTCAAGGTCGGGTGCTACGTGAGAGTATCTGGTATCTTGAGAGAAGAGCCCCGTGCTGTTTATGGCCTGGAAGTTTCTATTCGTTCGGTAGAAATTCTTTCTGTACCCTCAGAGGAATATCCGCTGAAAGTAGGTCAGCGTCGACTGGGATGTTCGCTTGACGCGAATCTCGATAATCGGTCGGTTGCTTTACGAAACCCTTATGAGCGCGCTGTTTTTAAATTTACCGAAGGCGTTGTTTCTGGATTTCGCGAGTTTATGTTGAGTGAAGGCTTTACTGAAATCCATACCCCGAAAATTGTAGCAGCGGGTGCAGAAGGCGGAGCGAATATTTTTAAGCTCGATTATTTTGACCAGACTGCTTATCTGAACCAGAGTCCTCAGTTTTATAAACAAACAGCGGTTGCGTTTTTTGACCGTGTCTTTGAAATCGGGCCTGTTTTTCGGGCAGAGCGGCATAATACTTCCCGCCATCTAAACGAATATACAGGGCTTGACTTTGAAATGGGCTTTATTAACGGGATGGAAGATGTTATGGAGATGGAAACGGCAATGCTGAAGCATGTTGTTTCCTATCTGAAAGAGAATTATCAGAACGAGCTGATGATCCTTTCGCCGGAACTTCCTGAAATTGAAGAAATTCCTTCTATTACCTTTATGGAAGCGGTTGAGCTTTTGGGTGGGCGTCAGCGGGCGGACTTGAGTCCGGATGACGAGGTGTTTCTCTGTAATTATGCTAAAAAGAATTATGGAAGCGATTTTATCTTTGTCACCCATTTTCCAGCGGCTAAACGCCCGTTTTACGCGATGAATGATAGGGAAGATAGTCGTTTTGCCCTTAGTTTTGACCTGTTGTTCCGGGGGTTGGAGATTACCACTGGTGGACAGCGAATTCATGATTATAATGAACAGGTTGAAAAGATGAAGGCTATGAAGATGGACCCTGATGATTTTAGGGAATATTTGAAGATTCATAAATATGGAATGCCGCCTCATGGCGGTCTTGGAATAGGCTTGGAACGTCTCGTGATGAAGTTACTGGGTCGTGCGAATATTCGTGAAGCCAGTATGTTCCCGAGAGACGTCAACCGTCTGGACCCGTAACATTCGAAACAAGGGCGTTTCGGTATCTGTCGAGTAGAAAAGATCGATTTATACTGAGAGCGCCTTTTATTCTTTTCATGATTGATAGCTTGCCGGTGTGCCGGCTGCTGATAGAAATTCCGGTTTCCGCACGAAGGTGTGTGGTTCACATTTCCGGAAATTAGTTTGCGTTTAGCGCAGAAAGAAGGTTTTGTGAATGAGTGAGAAATTCAATGTCATCGAAAGCTTCGGCTGCATGGTTTTCAACGATGCTGTCATGCGGGAAAGGTTACCAAAACATATTTATCAGTCCTTGAAAAAGACAATGACAGAAGGGACTGAGCTGGAAAAAAGCGTAGCGGACGTAGTAGCGAGCGCTATGAAAGATTGGGCGGTTGAGAAAGGTGCAACCCATTATACTCACTGGTTCCAGCCGATGACCGGAATTACTGCTGAAAAGCATGATTCTTTTATTGCGGTTGGAGGGGACGGCAAGGCTCTGATGGAATTTTCAGGCAAAGAGCTCACGAAGGGTGAACCCGATGCTTCTTCATTTCCGTCCGGCGGTTTGAGAGCGACTTTTGAGGCTCGTGGGTATACCGCCTGGGATCCAACTTCTTATGCATTTGTTAAAGATGGAACCCTTTATATTCCAACTGCGTTTTGTTCTTATTCTGGGGAAGTTCTGGACAAAAAGACGCCACTTCTCCGTTCAATGGAAGCTATTGACAAACAGGCACTTAGAATTTTGCGGTTGTTTGGAAATACTACTTCTACTCGTGTTTATACAACTGTTGGCGCGGAACAGGAATATTTCCTGGTTGACAGGGACCAGTTCAAACAGCGTCTGGATTTGATGTTGACTGGGCGGACTCTGTTTGGTGCTAGGGCACCTAAGGGACAGGAAATGGAAGACCATTATTTTGGACATATTAAGCCCCGTGTCGCTGCGTATATGGCTGAACTCGATCGGGAACTCTGGAAACTTGGAATCTATTCTAAAACCAAGCATAATGAAGTTGCCCCCTCTCAGCATGAAATGGCACCTATTTTTGAGACTACTAATATCGCGACTGACCATAATCAGCTGACAATGGAGATCATGCGCAGTGTTGCACAGCGGTATGATTTTGCACTGTTACTTCATGAGAAGCCTTTCGCGGGGGTAAACGGGTCCGGTAAACATAACAACTGGTCTATTTCCACCAACGATGGGC
>CAUABB010000007.1 GCA_958427155.1 uncultured Oscillospiraceae bacterium
TTATAGTCAGCTTGGGAACCGCTAGTATGACCGCTTATGCGATCTCAATGTCGATGATTGTTTTGTTTCAGGTGCCGGGACAGGCGCTCAACCTTGCGATTATGACAGTGGTCGGTCAGTGTATGGGAGCTGGAAATATTCAAGAGGCAAAAAAATTTATCCGTTCTTTTTTAGTAACATCCTTTATTCTCTGCACCTTAATAGCGTTGGTAATGCTGCCGTTTACACCCTTAATGTACCAGATGTATTCTCCGCCGGATGGAATCGCGTTTGAGGCGTTTTCCTGTATGTTTATTTCAATTGCCGGCACGCCGATTCTGTGGTCCATGGCCTTTATTACCCCAAGCGCGCTCCGCGCCGCGGGAGATGCGAAATTCACTTCGATCGCCGCCATGCTCAGTATGTGGATTGTACGGGTTATGCTGGGATATCGGCTTGGGATTGTTCTGGAATTTGGAATTGTTGGAGTTGTTTCGGCGATGGTGTTGGAATGGGGTGTGCGTGCGTTGATTTTTGCCCTGCGCAAACGTGGATCCAGATGGTATCAGCATAAGGTCATTGATTAATTCTGGTTTTAAATTATGGCAAAAAAGCGGCCGGATTTTCCGGCCGCTCAAAAAAGAGGAGAAAGATATTTAGAAACGCCGCTTTAGCGGCGGAATTGTTGGTCTGCCTTCGCCGGCGGTATTCCGAACGGCTGCGGCAGTTATTTAAATGTTTTAGTTTCCTTTCGAATGGAACATCTTCATCATATCCTGAAATTATAAGGGGATCATGAAACCTTTCATAAATTTTGGAAAATAAATTGTGAAATAAGTTTAAAGGCCTTTCGGTTTAAAAGGGAGGAACTTAATGGAATATCCGAATGATCGAGAAGGAACGGCTTACTGTGGCCTTTGGTGTAGGGGCTGTATTTCGGGAAACCACGAGTTATATAAAACTGCGAGAAAGCTCAAGAACATCCTGAAAGAAAGCGAATTTGAAAACTATGCGGCTTATAAAGCCCGGGCAGAAAGAAACCCTGTCCCTGTTTTTGAAAAATACAATCAATTTGTGGAAGTTCTTTCTGCGCTACTTGAGTTAGAGTGTAGTCCGACTTGCCGCAATGGGCCGTTTTCTGTGTCGGTCGGTTGTACGCCGGAATGTCCCCTTAGAGTTTGCGTTAAGGAAAAGGGGTTGAATGGATGTTGGGAATGTGATAAGAGAAGGGAGTGTCCAGATTTTATTGAACTGGATAGCCGTCATCCTGAATTGCAGGACAATATCCGTTGCCTGCGAGAACACGGAGAAGAAGACTGGGTGCGGTTTCGAAAGCCGATTCATATCTGGGAAGAGTTGAAGCAGAAAGGCTAATTTTGAAGATTATGAGAAAATTTTAAAAAATTGAAGATATTTTTCTGTTTTACTACTTTTGGCCTGGGAAAAACAAATGATGAAAACCGCTGCCCTAGAATTGAGGAGGCAGCGGTTTTGATATACTTTTTATTTTTATCGTTTTGAGTGAAAAAATTCCAATGTTTCCCCATCTGGGCCAAAAACAAATGCCACTCGAATATCCAGCGGATCGGCACTGGTTTCAAGATACATATCGGTTGGCGCGGATTTGGAAGACCCACCGCAGGAAATGGCACGCTCGTACCATTCGTCCGGATTTTCTACGTCAAAGGCAAAATGGATGAAGCTCCCAGCACAATTGTCGTTAAGTTCACCTTGTTTTCCACCGGCAAACATTTCAATGCAGCTTCCATCCCCAATGTCGAGCATTGCAGCGCGGGAATCAGTTTCACCCCACGTTTTTAAGAGTTTCATTCCAAGTCCTTTGGTATAAAAACAAAGGGATTTGTCGAAATCAGTTACTTTTAAAGCTGCATGATGAGTTTTCAGTGTTTTTTTGGGTAGTGTTGTCATTTTGATTCCCTCTTTTTCAAATTTAAAAGGATTTTTCCTTTTATTCCACTATACTGTTTTTGGGAGAAAAAGTAAAGGGAAAGGATAGAAATTTTTGACTGAAGTTATATAAAAACCGAAGGGCTTTACAAAGCCCTTCGGCCTATAGCAATGATAGCGACTGATCTGTTGTTAGAAAGGTATCTGTCTGATCACCTTACTCTAAATGCTTCCACGCATCCAGGCTTTCAGAGTTGGTTCATCTGGATCAGCAAGGTCAGGAGAAAGCCCGTCAATATATTTGCAGGCTTCATACAAAGCAGGGATAACATAGTCGTGGATGCCAACACAGTGATGAACGTAGGGTCCACAGACCAGTTTTTCCTCCCAAAGGAGCCAGTCATTTACTTCAATCCAGATATAGGTGCCACGGGTAAATTTACCGGAAACACCCTTGGCTTTTCCAAGAAAGAGCTGGTATTCCCCGTGATCCCCGTCAAAACGGATAATGCTTAGATCTCCAAGTCGGATTGCCCCTTCGTGTGTACCAGGTTTATGGCCGTCAAATAGGAAATGACGGCTGAATTTTGTTTTTTCTTTTGCAAGGCTCGGTGGGAAATTTCCGCAATGAAATAACAGCTCACTGTTGTTGTTCTGACTATGGCGAACAGTGAGATCGGCGAAGAAGGGAGCGGTTTTATACATTGCAGCAGCATATGCCATCACGCTGGTAATAGCACCGTGGATATCAGTCTCACAGGTAACCGGGAGGCCTTCGTCAGTTAAAAGGCCGTTGACCATGCAGGGCATAATTCCCAGGCTGTCCTGTAGTGCGTTCCAACATTGGATTGCGGCGGCAGTACAAGCCTGCTCTTCGGCAAAACTGCGAATTGCAATTTTAAGGGCTGCCGTACGGCGCACAGCGTTTTCATCAGCTCCGGTGCAGTCGACGATCGATTTAATTTGATTAATTGTGTCCTCCAGTGTTTTTCCGCCTTCTTCTTCAACGGCAAGGGTTCTGAGCTCAAGTTCCTTTAAAGTGATAGGGAATACCTGAATCCCAAATTTTTCGAGCAATTCCCCTTCGTTATACATCATTGTCCAGAAACTGGCTGGCCGAGGTGCGATTTGAAGAATACGAATTTTTTGGAAAGCCTTTACAACACTTACCGCCCGGAGAAAAGTATCAAATCCACGTTCAAAAATAGGATCATCTAAAGTGCAGTTTGGGATATAAGTAAACTTTACATTAAAACGGCGAAGAATTTTTCCGGTTGCGAAAAGGCCACACTGCGTATCACGGAGACGGGAACCGTCTTCTAGCGGGTCTTCGTCACGCGGTCCCCAAAGCAGGACGGGTTTGCCCACTTTTTTGGCAACCTTTGCAACGGTGTCTTCGGTGCCGAAGTTGCAGTGCGGGAAAAAGACAGCGTCTACTTTGGCGGCGATAAATTTATCCGCGATTTTGTCGACATCTTCTACCGAGTCATAAAGAAGCCCTTCCTCATTAATGTCCTCAATATCAATTACTTCAATCCGTTCATCGGCTCTCATCTTTTTTAAGATAAGATCTTTAAAGCGATGGGCGTCCTCTTTGCTAAAGCAGAAACGCCGGGTAGGGGCAATGCCAAGTTTGATTTTTTCCATGAATAATTCCTCCTTAATATTTATGCGTTATGAAACAGTAGGCGGAGCAGTACTTTTGCGAAGAATCAACTTTGTGCCAACTGAAATTTTAACGGGCGCTTCAGCAGGTTGTTCCAAAAGAGAATTCATCAATGAGACGGCAATCCCACCCATTTGACGTTTGGGAACACGGATGGTAGTGAGGGGCGGGTCATAGAGTTCAGTTAAAGGAATATCATCAAACCCAATCAATGAAATTCGGTCCGGAACGGCAACGTTGTATTCGCGCAGCGCCTTCATCACGCCAAATAAAATATTGTCGTTGTCACAGACAATCGCGGTAGATGAGATTCCAAATCGGAGAAGTTGATCTTTCATAGCGACGTAAGCCGCTTCCGCGGACGGTGCGCTTTGAATCACACTATCTGGTTGGATAGAAAGCCCTGATGCTTCCATTGCCTGACGGTAACCTTCATACCGTTCCTCAAAATTGCGAATGGAGGGTACCCCTTTAAAATATCCAATCTTTTTATGGCCAAGCTGAATCAGATGCTCAACGGATCGTTTCGTTGAGAGAGTATTACTGATAGCTACGCAGTTTACTTCAATATCTTCAAAGTTTGCGTCCAATGCGACTAGCGGCAACCCCAGTAAACGAAATGGAGCCACCTGTTCCGGTGCCATTTCAGTTGCCAAAAGAATGATTCCCTCACAATTGTTTTCCAGTAGCTGATGGATTTGTTTCTGAATACCAGGTCCGGAAGTGAGATAAGAAATCATTAAATTGAACCCGTTTTTTTTGGCTTGTTGGTCAATTCCTTCAATTAACTGAAGAAAGAAGGGGGTATCCGTAATAATATCCTTGCCATTTTTGTAAAGCACCAGCCGAATATTTCGAAGTTTTCGCGGCAACTCAGCGGGGATCAGTTCTTCAAGTCCTTGCTTTCGTAGCGCTTCAAAGATACGGGAACGGGTAGATTCACTTACTCCAGGGCGATTATGTAGAGCTAGGGAGACAGTAGAAGGAGAAACTCCAAGCTGATCTGCCAAGTCTTTGAGCTTGAATGAAATAACAACTTCCTCCTTTCTTAAATAAAGAATTTAAATTTATTATAAAACCGTTTAGTTCCTGTTGTCAACAGGCTATTGACGTTTTTTTCAAGGTGTATTATGATAAATAAAAGCAATTAATTATTAAAATATTTAAATAAATTTAGTTTATTTTAATTCACTTATTAAAGGAGGGTATTATGCCGTATTTAAAGCAAGACAAAATTCTTTCTGTTGATCAAAGCACTTCCGGAACCAAGGCGCTGCTTTTTGACCGGGAAGGAAATTTATTGGGCCGGGCTGATCTGTCTCACCGACAAATTACACCTCAAAATGGCTGGGTGGAACATGACCCGGAGGAAATTTATTGTAATACGGTGAAGGTTGTTCAATATCTGCTGGAAAAGGAGAACATTTCTCCGGAAGAGATTTTAGCTCTTGGAATTAGCAACCAACGTGAGACGGTGTTAGCTTGGGACAGAACTACAGGGAAACCGGTTTATAACGCCATTGTATGGCAGTGTTCCCGTGCTGAAACGCTTTGCCGTGAGCTGGAACATAATCCGCTGGCAGCGCTTGTTCAGGAAAAAACTGGTTTGAATCTTTCCCCGTATTTTTCTGCGGCTAAACTCAGTTGGATTCTTCGGAATGTGCCGGAAGCACAGAATGCAATGAAAAAGGGAGATCTCTGCTGCGGCACAGTTGACAGTTGGTTAATATGGAAATTGACCGGAGGGAAAAGTTTTAAAACCGATTACTCCAACGCTTCGCGGACAGAGCTTTTTAATATTAATACGCTAGAGTGGGATGAAGATCTTTGCGAATTGTTTGGGGTGGATATAAAATCTTTGCCAGAGCCTTGTTTTTCTGACAGCCTGTTTGGCGAAACCGATTTTGAAGGACTGTTTTCTTCCCCTATTCCGATCAGCGGCGTTCTGGGCGATTCCCACGGCGCTTTGTTTGGGCAGGGGTGCATTGCCCCGGGGATGGCTAAAACAACCTATGGAACAGGTTCTTCGGTTATGATGAACACCGGAGATAGGCGAGTGAGGGCGAAGGGAGGGCTCTGTACTTCAATTGCCTGGGGAAGGAGCGGAAGAGTTCAATATGTATTGGAAGGGAATATCAACTATACTGGTGCTGTGACCAAATGGTTGGTAGACCGGGTTGGATTGCTTGAGAGTAGCCGTGAGGCAGGGAAAGTAGCCGCTTCGGTCCCTTCAACTGGCGGCGTATACTTGGTGCCCGCGTTTACCGGCTTGGGAGCTCCCTATTGGGATAGCAATGCCCGCGCCATCATCTGCGGAATGAACTCCACCACGGGAAAGGCGGAAATTGTTCGGGCTGCGGAGGAGTGCATCGCCTATCAGGTAGCGGATATTGTCGGCCTGATGCGGGAACAGTCTGGAGTGGAATTTGTTCGGCTCAGCGCGGACGGCGGGCCCACCAGGGATCGGTTTTTAATGCAGTTTCAGGCTGACATGAACGGGTTTCCGCTGGAGGTTTCTAAAATTGAGGAAGCTTCCGGAGCGGGGGCAGCTTATATGGCGGGGATTTCTGTAGGGTTTTATAAGGAAAGTGTTCTGGAACGGGATGACCGTGCGGTCTATCATCCCAAAATGTGTGTTCAAGAACGGGACTCTCTCCGTTTGGGCTGGAAGAAGGCTGTGAGACAGGCAAGGGGCCTTGCTCAGTCAGAGTGAGAAGATACTGCGTTTAGTTCAAACGGGCTTTCGCGTTTGCGAAAGCCCGTTTTAAAATAGATTCGATATGGTTGGATCAGAGACATTCTGCTACTTGTTTTATAAATTGTTCTACCCGTTTTAATGTTTCCTCTGGTCGATCCGTTCCCGTGTCCCGTTCCTGCCGCCAACGCAGTGCATCTGTAATTAAGGATTGTGTTTCGGGATACGTTTCTGCCATCCAGGCGGCGGCTTGCAGCTTTGAAACCTGTCTCCCTGACGAAAGAGTGTAGCAGGCACGGCAGAGCGTTAAGATTGCGTAAGCTTGATAAGAACAGGAGTTTCGAATTTCTTCCAGTCGTTCCTGCCATTGCAGGGCGGATCGCCGTACCTCTGATAAAAATTCTTGATGTGAAATATATGGGTAAACAGTTTCACGCGGCATCCCGTACAGAACGCGGCCATATTCTCGTAGAAAATACCAGTTAACCAGCCAGTCGACGGTACAGTCTATTAAATGCAGTGGTTCCCCCGGACTGATATTCGCCATTTTTCCATGACCGTTTCGAAAGGCATCAAGAGAATTTTTACCGACGTATTGCACTTCAATTCGGTTTTTCCAATTTGGAAAATCCCGTTCCAAGTCAGCGTGAATTTGTTGAAGAGATAATAAATCCGTTTCTGTCACTTCGCGCCGGATCACGGCCGCCAGGTCAATATCGCTTAAGTGTTCATCGAATCCTCCCCAGATCAGCGAGCCATAACAAGTAAAGCTTAAAAGGTCTCGACCGAAGAGAACATGAACTTTCCTGGTTAATTGACCTAAAAGGTTGTTAATTTCCGGAGTTTCAGAGATGGGTGTCTTCCAAGAATCCTTACGGTAAAGTGGATGTTGCTCCATTGCTACTGGCCTCCTTTTCTGAAATTGTTTCGGCCAGCCGTAGAATAATCGCGTTGGAAACAAGAAATCCTTTTGGCGTCAATGAAATTCTTTCCTTTTCCATCTGGAGGAACCCTGCCTTTTCAAGTGGTCGTGCGGTGGATAGAACACGGTATACTGCATTTTTATCCGGGACTAATGTAGCAATATTGACCCCTTCCGTCAGTCGGAGACGAAGCATCAATTCCTCTTCAATCGGATTATCGCAGGGATCGGTTAAAATAATGTTTTGTCCCTGGGTGTCCAGATACTCCCTGAGACTGCGGGGATGGGCGTATCGTTTCCCGCGGTAAAAGGAATGGGCGGCCGGACCAAAGCCGAGGTATGGTTCCCGCCGCCAGTATTTCAGATTATGACGGCTTTCATATCCCGGCTTAGAAAAATTTGAAATCTCGTATTGCTGAAAACCTGCCTTTTTTAAAAGGGAAACCGCTTCCAGATAGAGTTCTGCTTGAGAATCCTCGTCCGGGCAGAGGGAAGCGAACCCGTTTTTCTCAAAGGGTGTCCCCTTTTCTATTTTTAAAAGATAAGCTGAAATATGTTGAAGATTCAGACTGTCCAGGAATTCAACGCTTTCCCGAAGTGTTGTGACGGTTTGGCCGGGAATACCCAACATCAGGTCAGCGGATAGGTTTTGAAAGCCCGCTTCTTTTGCTCGAAAAACGGCTTTTTTCACCTGTTCTGGCCCCTGAAGTCGTCCCAGCGCCCGGAGCTCCGCGGGGACAGCAGACTGGACGCCGAAAGAGATCCGGTTGAAGCCGGCCTGAAAAAGGGCTGCGTATTCCTGCTCAGGGGTGGAAAAGGGGTTTGCCTCCAGTGTGATTTCAGCGTCCTTTGCCAAAGCCAACCGCTTCCGAAGCTTTTTTAACACTGTTGAAAGCCGCCCTGATCCGAACAGGATAGGAGTTCCCCCTCCGAAATAGACGGTTTCGGCCAACAATCCGGGCGGCGCGCAATCGATTTCGGTGAGCAGGGCGGGAAGGTATTCGTCCATTGCCGCCGGCCGGGCCGGAACTGAATAAAAATCGCAGTACGGACATTTGACCGCGCAGAATGGGATATGAAGGTAAATTCCCGCCATTTTCATCCCTCCAGATTTTTGGGGTGGATTCTTTGATCCCGCTCCGGACAGAGGCCGGATTTTGGCAAGCGCCCCCGCAAAAACGTTCGCGAGGGCGCTTATCGTTTACTCATCCAGCTTGAGAACAGCCATGAAAGCTTCCTGTGGAACCTCTACGCTGCCAAGCTGGCGCATTCTTTTTTTACCTTCCTTCTGTTTTTCCAACAGCTTCTTTTTGCGGGTGATATCACCGCCGTAGCACTTGGCGAGAACATCCTTCCGCATGGCCTTAACGGTCTCTCGGGCGATAATTTTGCCCCCGATCGCCGCCTGAATCGGCACCTCAAAGAGCTGGCGCGGGATATGCTCCTTGAGTTTTTCCGCAATCCGACGCGCGCGTTCATAGGCCTTATCAGCATGAACGATAAAAGAAAGAGCATCAACCACTTCTCCGTTTAGCATGATGTCAAGCTTGACAAGTTTGGAGGCTCTAAAGCCCATCATTTCGTAGTCGAAAGATGCATAACCCCGTGTCCGGGATTTGAGCGCGTCAAAAAAGTCGTACACCACTTCATTTAAGGGGAGCTCATAGTGAAGCTCAACCCGGGTGGTATCAAGGTACTTCATATCTTTGAAGGTGCCTCTTCTATTTTGGCAGAGCTCCATAATATTTCCCACAAATTCTTCTGGGGAAAGGATGGTTGCTTTGATCATCGGCTCTTCCGCGACCTGAATGCTCATCGGGTCGGGAAAATTGGTGGGGTTATCGATCATTTTAACCTCTCCACCATTGAGTGTTACCCGGTAGGCAACCGAGGGAGCGGTGGTGACCAGATCCAGGTTATACTCCCGTTCCAGCCGTTCCTCAATGATTTCCATGTGGAGCAAGCCGAGGAAACCGCAACGGAACCCAAATCCGAGAGCGATGGAGGTTTCCGGCTCGAAGGTAAGGGAGGCGTCGTTTAAGCGGAGCTTTTCAAGGGCGTCCCGCAGATCCCCGTACTTCGCGCCGTCCGCCGGATAAATACCGCAGAAAACCATAGGGTTGACCTGCCGGTAACCGGGCAGCGGCTCAGCGGCGGGATTCTCCGCCAGGGTGACGGTATCTCCCACTTTGGTATCCCCGATGTTTTTAATGGAGGCGGCGATATAACCGACTTCACCTGCCACCAATTCCCCGCAAGGCTCAATTCGCGTTGCTTCCAGATAACCAACCTCTACAACGTTAAACTCTGCTTTAGTTGCCATCATTCGGATGGTGTCTCCCACTTTAACTCGGCCTTCCTTAACCCGGATATAAACGATAACGCCTTTATAAGAATCGTAATAGGAATCGAAAATCAGCGCCTGAAGGGGAGCGGACTCGTCTCCTTTCGGGGCGGGGATATCGCTGACAATCCGCTCCAGAACCGCGTGGATGTTTTCCCCTGTTTTAGCGGATACCCGGGGGGCGTCCAGCGCCGGAATGCCGATGACGTCTTCAATTTCCTGACAGACCATCTCCGGATTCGCGGAAGGCAGATCAATTTTATTGATAATCGGAACAACTTCAAGGTCATGTTCAATCGCAAGGTAGGTATTTGCCAAAGTCTGCGCCTCAATTCCCTGAGAAGCGTCTACAACAAGCAAAGCGCCTTCACAGGCCGCGAGAGAGCGGGAAACCTCATAATTGAAATCCACATGACCAGGGGTATCAATTAAATTGAATTCATAGGTCTCTCCGTTATCCGCCTTGTAGCTCACTTTGACCGCGCGAGCCTTGATGGTGATCCCGCGTTCGCGTTCAATCTCCATATTGTCGAGAAGTTGTTGTTCCATATCGCGGGACGAAACCGCACTGGTCTGTTCCAAAATTCGGTCAGCCAGGGTGGACTTTCCGTGATCAATATGAGCAATAATTGAAAAATTTCGAATATGGTCGCGGTTAAATGACAAAAAATCACCTCAATTGGTTATTCCGGCAAAAAACATATAATACTAATTTTATTATAGCATAATAGATAAATTTTCTGCAACAATAATATAGGAGCGGCAGTCTGCCTAAAAACAAAGATTTTGAATGCTCCTTGATAAGATAAATATCTAAAAATTGACGTTTACGGAGAAAAATGTCTTTCGTCTTGCAAAAAAGTGTTGACAAGGAAATCCAAATTATGTATAATAAATAAGCATCTTGCGTAAGAGGTAATGAACCACTAGCTCAGTTGGCAGAGCATTTGACTTTTAATCAAAGGGTCCGGGGTTCGAATCCCCGGTGGTTCACCACACCAATATTAAACAAAGTCCCCGAGAATATTATTTTCTCGGGGGCTTTGCTGTTATGAGGTATCTTACAGAACCCTATACGGGCAGATAATATAGAAACAGAGGCAGACTGTCTATTCAGTCTGCCTCTGTTTCTATTTCTTTTGTCAAAACCTCTTTGCCAAGAGCCTTTAAAAAATCGCCAACCAGTTCGGATATTTGAAAAGCTCGGTATTTTACAAAATCTTCTTGGCGTTTTACTTCTTGTTGAATGCTGTCCATATTTTTTAGGCTGACCTTTATATTTGAATAGTCAATTTTAGCGCCCTCATTCGCTTTTTTTAAAGTTTCCAGCTCTTGAAGTGCATAAAGATATTTATTGCATAAATATTGAAAATCAGGCAAAAGGTTATCAAATATAAAGTTGATAAAATCCATGCCGCTAAATTTTAAAAAATTATTTTCTTCCGGCGGGGCATTAAAGATATGCGGCTGATTTTTGAATTGTTCCAGTATTTGCATAGTCGTATCAGATAAACCGAAGGCTTCGCTTCCTACCTGAAATTTATCATCGGAACTTTTACTGTCCGATAGTCCCAATAAGTACTCAAGGGACACCCCGTAATAATCAGCTAAGGCAATTACGCTTGCAACGTTAGGCGTTAAAGGCTCCCTTTCTTCATCTTCGGAATCCAGACTCATTTTATAGTATTTTGAAAGCTGCGTATGTGAAATGCGGACTTTGTTTTCTGTCCGCTGTTTGATTTCATCTGAAATTTCTTTAAAAGATTTTTTGGTTCCGTTTTCTTTCATCTGGCTGGGTTCATGTCTTAACTGATAAAAACGTTCTGAAAAGTCATATAAAAAATTATCATAGTCGGGTTTTTTCATTATTCCAATCCTCCTTTTGTCTATTTGAGTAAACTAAAATTTAATTTTTATGAAAAGTAAAGAAGAATTTTCACTTTAGACAACAACTAAGCCACCTCAAAAAAATCTGCTATAATAAGCGTGTAAACAAAAAGAAATCTTCGCGAAGATATTATAATCTTTAGTTTACAAAATGTCAAGATAGTTTTGAGAGAAAGGGGGATGGCGTTAATGTATGATTTTTTAATCAGCAAAGAGCAGGCAAGGCAATTTGCCTATGACTGTTTTGATGCCATCGTCCGTGATATCAAAGCTATGGAAGAAAACATTGATGAAACACAAGAAGCAGATGGTACCGACTGTCAATGTGCGTAATCTCAAATTATGGAGGGACTATTTATGGCAGGTCAAGTATTATTTACTCTTTACTATAACCATTTTCGCAGTGAACTCAAAAATACAAAATATCCGCTTTGCAAAGAAGTACATACAGTTGATGATTTAAAGGGTGTAGTTGCTTACGATCATGTTTGTGCTTTGTATCAAGATGGTCATAGAAAAATTGCAAACTTTATTCAGTCAAACTGTAGCATGTTTGATGTGGATAATACTGAAAGTGATAACTCCGAACTGTGGACAACTCCTGATGATGTAAGAAAAGCATTTCCGAATGTGCCTTTTTATGTGTGCTATTCTCGAAATCACATGAAACAAAAGAAGGATAAAGCACCAAGACCAAAGTTCCATGTTTACTTTGCCCATTCGGTAATTAACAACAGTCAGGAGTACGCTCAACTCAAGCAAAAAGTCTGCTCTTATTTTCCAGCTTTTGATGATAATGCAAAGGATTCAGCCCGCTTTTTTATTGGGGTTGAAAATCCCCAGATTGAATTTTTTGATGGCAATGTGCTTTTATCTGATTTTATGGAAACTGTTAAACCCTCTGTCAAAGATGTTTCTGCAAAAGGAGAGAGCAATATAATTCCAGAGGGTAGACGGAACGCTACATTATATCAGTTCGCTGTTCGTGCGCTCGTCCGCTATGGTGAAAATCCTGCTTATCTCATGTTCACAAAAGAATCTCAAAAATGCTCACCGCCTCTTGATGAAAAAGAGCTGTCTGGCATTTGGAAAAGTGCATTGAAATTTTACCGTGGAACGGTCTTGTTGTCACCAGACTATGTTTCGCCGGCGCAGTATAATTTTAGTGTATCACAAAATAAATCCCCCCTTCCGATAGCAGATATGTATATTTGGCAGAATTTAAAAATCAGAGTGGGAAGAGACAAAAGGTGGTGTATTGAAGTTACAAGACTATTTTTACAGGCTTTTGGAATCCACATTAGAATCAATGATATGAACTGCCGCATAGAGATTGACGGATTACCGCCTGAATATAGTGGTGAAGACGCTTTGTCTCTATTGGTAACACTAATATATGATTCAGCAATTATGATGGGCTATAGATATGTAAATGAAAAACATATTTACAACCATCTATCTGTTATTGCAAATGAAAATCGGTATCACCCTGTATTGGAGTGTATAAATGCCCAGTTATGGGATGGGAATGACCGTTTAGCTGAATTGTACCGTATCATGGGTCTGTCTGATGAATTCCACAAAACTCTTGTAAAAAAGTGGGCCTTGCAAACGATTGCTGTGCTCTATAACACACAAGATCATCCAGTTTCCGCACAAGGGGTATTAGTGCTACAAGGGGAGCAAGGTATCGGCAAAACAGAATTGTTCCGCCATCTTGCTGTTTTTGATAAATTTTTCAAAGGGGGCGCTACTTTAGATATGTCCAATAAAGATAGTACCATGTCTGCAACAAAGGTGTGGATATGTGAATTGGGAGAAATTGACAGCACGACAAAGAAGGAACAATCAGCATTGAAAGCATTTTTGACTGAGCAAACTGACCGTTACCGTGAACCCTACGCCCGCCATGAAACAATCCGTCCACGTCGGACATCGTTTTGCGGGACTGTCAATCCTAAAGAATATCTAAGAGATGTTACAGGGAACAGAAGGTTCTGGACAATCCCCATTGAAAAAATGGACACAAATGCAATCTTCAGTTATTCATCTGAATGGTACTTGCAGTTTTGGAGACAAATTTATCAAGAGTACCAAAAAAATCCAAAAGGACATCTGCTTACCCCAGAAGAACAGGATAGAGTAAATTGTCTCAATGCTAATTTTGAAACAGATGTTTATGGAGAAGATGAGTTTATTTCTCTTTTTGATACCACAGCCGACCTGTCGAGATGGGGTAGAAGAACTGCGGCCGAAATAGCTGATATTCTGAATAAAAGATATAAAGGGTTAAATATCCGGAGTGAAAGCATCGGCAGGCAGCTTATCCCACGTTTGGAAAAACGGACAGGCCAAATATTCAAACGTAGTAGTAGCAATGGCAAAAGATATATAAACTGTCCGCCTTTGTCAGTCTCTATAGATGATGATTCTGATAGCTATTCTTTTGAACCATTTACAAGTGAGGATTTCAGGGATTTTACTGATGAAGATGTAATCTTTTGATATGAAAGTGAGGGTAGGGTAGGCAAAAATATCAAAAGATAAAAAAATGAGTGCTTTTTATAAAGTTCTATGATTTTTTGCCCCCTACCCTGCACTTCCTACACTTTTTGAAAAATATCTACACAAAAAGCCATTGATTCCGTTTTTTCGGGTTCAATGGCTTTTATTCATATTATGATGTTTCCCCCGTTATTCTTCCAAACGGTCATAATCTATCTCATAGGTATCTTCAACGTATTCCCCTTCGGGTAAGTCATATTCCAGCGTGTTTACCAGTTGAAACGCTTCTTTCAGAGAACTAGCGGACACAGGAATAATTGCTCTCATCTGCCAAGTCACGGGGATCCTATAAATAACTTCTTCATTCGCATAAACTGGGCTGTATACTTTTCTTCTTATCATAAATTATACCACCTTCATATCCGTGTAAAATTTGTTTTAAGGCCGGTTTCATACTATCCGATAAATTTAGCAGATAACCGTTGTTCACACACCCAGGTTAGATGTCTCCCCGTTTTAAAAGGCAGTTTGACGGTTTCAAAATACCTTTGTAAAACAAAAAGCGGAACAATTTTTCCTCTTGTTTAAAATTAAGGTTTCCGACATAAAAATACCATCGCCCATTTATCATAGGCAATGGTATTCATTCATCAATCCGTTTTTCTAAAATCAATTATGATGATTTTGCTTCTTTTTCTTGATGATGGTTCATGCGGACGAATACCCGACACTGTTCAAGGCAAATGGCTTTTTGTTCATCGGAAAGAGAACGAAAAATGCGCAGTAATTCTGCCTCTTGATGGCTGGAAATTTTTTTAGTGAAATTATCCAGAAGATAATCGGTTGATACATCAAAATAGTTAGCAAGCAGTTTTAAAGTAGCAAAATCCGGTTCTCGTGTATTTTGAACATAACTCCCCATAGTTGATGGAGCAATATTCAACTGTATAGCGAGTTCCTTTTGGGTCATTTCTCTTTCTTCAAGCAAAACACGCAAATTCTCTCCAAAACTCATTTTATCACCCCTTTTTCAATTTTAAAAGAAGGAAGTGAAATAGCAGGAAATAATCTACTATTAGAGTTGACAGAACGCGATAAGAGTTTTATAATGAGTATGAATATCAGATTAGAAAAGAAGGAAAAATCATGTGTTCTGAAAACTGCAAAATCATCTCTGATGATGGCATGATTCAGGCGTTTTCAAAAGAGCGGATTCCCTACCAGCCGCAAGACTGGCGAAAAGAATTCCGTAATGCTTTGCGGTGTTCCCTGTCGCAATTAAGCCCCTCCGTAGAAGGTCAATATCTGATGGCTTGCTACTATGGGACGGGGACTGGCTCTTTTGATTTGGAAAACGTTCTGTTTTACAATATTGGCTCTGCGCCTTTTCGTCCGTTTGCCGCCAATCGAATCCTTGCGAAAGACTGTTCTCATCAGGAAACCAAAACAACTGATAAAGGAGCGGAATACCCCCATAGGTATGTCTATAAAATCTGTGATTCAGAAAATCAGACGGATTTTTGGGGAAAGCACACTTTAGCGGCAGAATGGGAATCCTTATCGGTTCCGGTTTCTTTGAGTAGCAATAAAGCTGTTGATTATTGGCGGGCGCTCAGGGAGAACCCCGGAAAAGTCCATTCTTATCACAAACTACAGGGCAGTAGCTTTGGGGTAAAAATCAAGCTGTCTGTTCCGAAAACAAAAACTGTGAATCTTACCACAGTTGTAAAGCCTATGCTTGACGGAGTGATTTGTGCTTTTCACAGCGCAGACCAATATCTGCAAAAAGAATCCAGCCTGATTGCTTCCCGTCTTGGAGTTCCAAAGCAACAGCTTCTTAGCACGGACAATGATATTTTAGGCCCGCACAGGTTTATCTACCCCTATCGGGAAAACAGCGTGAAATGGAATCCGAAAGACAACCACTGCCTTGCCTTTGAGATTGAAGCGGAGCACAACAACGATGGGAGTTGCCGCTTTTCTGGTGGGATTTATGACCTGTTTTGAATGAATGAAACGATAGTCAGCTATGTGCAAAATATCAAACGTGTTGTTTTTTTCAAAAATTAGTAGAGTACCAACAAAAAGGGGTTGATAGAATGAAAAGGATAGTTTCGTTAATCCTAATCGCTATTGTTACGGTATCAATGATACCAAATTTTGTGTATGCCTCTGTCTCTGAAGAACAGAGTTGTCCCCGTTGTTACGGTAAAGGATTTACTTATGGCGACGGATACGAATCATGTGACAACTGTTATGGACTGGGCTATACCGGAACATATAACCAAATGTTTGCATGTGAAAAATGTCATGGTAGCGGTGAGCAACGTGTAGAAAATCCTTGTACTCTGTGCAATGGGAAAGGAACTATTTCAGGCTACATTGTAAGCTATGATGCTAACGGCGGAGTTGATGGGCCGACTTATCAGATAAAATCATCAGAGGAAATTTTAAAATTAAGCAATATTACCCCTAATAGAACAGGATATAAATTTATGGGCTGGTCTGTAAAGCCCAATGGAGATATTTGTTATCTGCCGGGATCAGACTATTTGGAAAACGCAAATATTACACTATATGCTATATGGGAACCAGAATGCCATAATTGTGATGGGAAAGGCTTTATACAATCTTCAAAAACTTGTCAAAAGTGTCAAGGACATGGTTATTTTAGCACAAAGATTGATTGTGACCATTGCATGGGAACAGGGATAAATATGCAAACAACTGCTACAAAATGTCCTAGGTGCCTTGGCGGTGCAATAGGGATTATTGTAAAGGATTGCTATATTTGTTCAGGTAAAGGATATCTGTATTCCACGAATGGTGTTCCTTGTTCTAATTGTAAAGGAACAGGAGATATATTAACTGACATAAAGTGTCAAGAATGTACTGACGGAAAGGTTTATCAAGATACAACATGTCCTGCCTGTGGTGGGAATGGAATTTTGTGTGGAAATGGTCATACAGAAGTAATTGATACAGCCAAATTACCTACATGTACAAACTCTGGCTTAACAGAGGGAAAACATTGTTCTGTATGTAATAAAGTTTTGGTCGAGCAAAAAATCATTCCAGCTACCGGGCATAGTTATTCCAGTAAAATAGTTGATCCTACTTGTTCAGAAATGGGATATACTTTGCATATTTGCTCGAAGTGTCAAAGTTCTTATAAAGACAATTATACAGACGCTACGGGACATAATTATAGCACTTGGACGACTATTGTATCGCCGACTTGTACGACTGATGGTATAGAATCGAGGGAATGTTCTATTTGTGGAGCCACTCAAACACATACCATATTACACAACGGGCACGATTACAAAACGGAAATTATCTCTCCTACTTGTACAGAAAAAGGATATACTTTACATGTATGTTCTAAATGCGATTCAAGCTACAAAGACACATACATTGATGCCGCAGGACATCAGTTTGGAGAGTGGGTCGTTGAAAGACCAGCTTCCGAGCAAAAAGATGGACTGGAAATTCGTGTTTGTTCTGTTTGTCACGAAAAAGAAACCCGTGTGATTCCTGCATATATTCTAGGCGATATTGACAATAACGGGACAATCAACCTGAAAGATGTAACACAGTTGCAAAAATATCTGGCAGGCTGGGACGTGGAAGTTGCAACGGAATATTGTGACGTCAATGAAGATGGTGAAATTAACCTGAAAGATGTAACCCATCTACAAAAATATTTGGCTGGCTGGGAGGTGGAACTCGGCCAATCATAAAGCAAAATTAAACCAATCGAAACAGATGGAATTGTCAGGCGCATAGAAGCCTGTCAGTCAAAAAATCGAAACGGAGGAAAAAACATGAAGAAGTTTATTGCAATGATAACTTCCATTTGTCTTTGTGCAGTCGCTTTTCTTTCTACTCCTGCCCTTGTATCTGCGGTAGGCAACGATGAAGCGGCGTTTGTCGTTGAGGAAGTAAGCGGCTATGCAGGAGACGAGGTAACAGTCAACATCAACGTCAACAATAATCCGGGAATCTGTGCTGCGGGTGTAACCGTGAGCTATGATGGAAATACGCTGGAACTCAAATCAGTGACAAATGGTTCAGTGCTTGGAGGAAATATATTTGGGCCTGTAAGCAACAATCCCATAAAACTGACATGGTCAACC